>JBIOVW010000290.1:0-3182 GCA_044867945.1 Nakamurella sp.
GGATACGACACCACCCTCACCGGACGACGAACCACCTGGACCACCCCGACCGGCCACCAGTACACCAACGAACCCGACCCACTCCCGGTCGAGAACTGGCCCGACACCGGGTAGATCGGTCGACGCAACCCAAGAATGCCGCGACGCGGGACCCGATCCTCGGACCCCGCTCCGCCGGGTCCGAGCGAACGATGTGCGGGGTTTCAGGGTGACGGCCGGCACGCGGCGACGGCCAGCGGCCGTCCCGGAACTCGCCCAACGTCAGCCCGGCGACCGGGGCGAACGCTGCCGGGTCGTGCCGGTCCAGGATCCGCCGGGTGACCTCGTCGATGTCGTGGGAGACCGCGGGATTCTCCTCGGTCGGTATGACCATCGCCCCCGCCGCTGTGACCCTTCTTCTACTGTCGGGGCATGTCCGAACCGACCGACTGGCTGCTGGCCGGCGACCCGGCGATCCGCTGGCAGGCCCAACGGGACCTGCTCGACGCCCCGGAGCCGCGGTGGCGGGCGGAACGGGCCCGAGTGGAGACGCACGGCTGGGGAGCCCGACTGCTCGCCCACCAGGACCCGGACGGACAGTGGGCCGGCGGCGCCTTCGTGCCCCGCGACTTCGACCCGCGGGAATGGCAGGACGTGGGTCAGCCCTGGACGGCGACCACCCACGCGCTGACCCAGCTGCGGGAGTTCGGCCTCGACCCCACGACGGACCGGGCCCGGCGGACCGTCGAGCTGATCGACGCCAACGCCCGCTGGGACCACGCCGGGCAGCCGTTCTGGGTGGGCGAGGTCGAGGAGTGCATCAACGGCCGGACCGTCGCCGACGGCGCGTATTTCGGCGTCGACGTCGCGCCCATCGTCGAGCGGCTGGTCGGTGAACGGCTTCCCGACGGCGGCTGGAACTGCGAACGGGCGAACGGCTCGGTGCACACCTCGTTCGACACCACGATCAACGTGCTGGACGGCCTGCTGGAGTACGAGAGGGCCACCGGCGGGACGGCCGGGTCGCGGGCCGCCTGCCGCGGCGGCGAGGAATACCTGCTGGCCCGGAGCCTGTTCCGGCGCCGGTCCACCGGCGAGCCGGCCGACCCGAGCTACCTCGCCTTGACCTACCCGAACCGCTGGCGCTACGACGTGCTGCGCGCCCTGGACCACTTCCGGGCCGCCTCGACGTTGAACGGGACCGCGCCCGACGCCAGACTTGGCGAGGCGGTCGAGCACCTGCGCTCGCGGCGATTGCCCGACGGGCGCTGGCCGCTCGACCGGCGATTACCGGGCCGGGTGTGGTTCGAGGTCGACGAGGGACCAGGCCGTCCCTCGCGGTGGATCACCCTGCGCGCCATGCGGGTGCTGCGATGGTGGGACCGGTCGGTGGGCGGCAAGTGAGGTGAGTGCTCCTGATCCGTCCGTCCCGGACGCCGCGGCAGCGGCCGCCGGGGGCCGACACATCGCCGCCCGGGTCGACGACATCTTCAACGCGTTACGCAACAGGCTGTTCCGGCGTCGGGGTTGGCTGCCGCGGATCCTGCCGTACACCGGGTACGGCTCGACCCGTCAGGTGCGGGTGCTGGCCAGGATCCTGCTCGCGCCGCCGCTGACCGGGCCGCCGGCCGATGCCCCGACCACCGGCGCGCGGCAGCGGGCGACCCGCGGCTGGCGCCGGTTCCTGACCACGCCGGTCCCGGGCGCCGAGGTGGAGGTCGATGCCGGCGGCGCCACGCATCTGCTGGTCGCCGACCGTCGCGGTTACATCGATGCGATGATCGACGCCGATCTCGACCCAGGATGGCACGACCTGCCGATCCGGGTGCGGCGCGGCCGGCCCTCCGAGCTGCGGGTGCGGGTGGTCGCGGACGGGCCCACGCCGGGCATCGTGAGCGACATCGACGACACGGTAATGATCACCCACCTGCCCCGCCCACTGCTGGCCGCCTGGAACACGTTCGTGTTGCGGGAATCCGCGCGGGTCGCGGTTCGCGGAATGGCCGACCTCTACCGCTCGATCCAGCGGGACAACCCGGAAGTCCCGGTGTTCTACCTGTCCACCGGGGCCTGGAACGTCGCGCCGGTCCTGACCCGGTTCCTGGCCCGCAACGCCTTTCCCGAGGGTCCGCTGTTGCTGACCGACTGGGGACCGACGAACACCGGCTGGGTCCGATCGGGGCGCGCGCACAAGGAGAACAGCCTGCGCCGCCTCGCCCATGACCTGCCGCAGGTGCGCTGGCTGCTCGTCGGCGACGACGGGCAGCACGACCCGGAGATCTACGATTCCTTCGCCGCCGAGCGGCCGGATCGGGTGGCCGGCATCGCGATCCGCCGGCTCACCGCTACCGAGCAGGCTCTGACGACGACGCCGACCAACCACCCCACGCCGTCCGCGACCGTGCCGGTGGTGCACGCCCGGGACGGGTTCGGCCTGGCCGAGCAGCTGCGGCGGGCCGGGTTGCCGCCGAACGGATAGCCGCCGCTCAGAGCGTGACGGTGCCGCGGATGCAGGTGGTGCAGTCGCCGCCGACCCACACCGTGCCGTCATCGTCCGAGTCGATGTGCACCACCCCCGCCCTGCCCAGCCGGGTGCCCTGGGTCGCCGTGTACGCCGCCGGTGCCGTGCCCGTTCTGATCAGCCACTGCGCCACCGAGGCGTTCAGACTGCCGGTCACCGGGTCCTCGAGAATGCCCACACCGACGGCGAACCCCCGGATCTCGAACAGGTGCGGGGACCCGGCGAGATGATTGCCCAACACACCCACCATCACGTCGGGCAGCCCGGTGAAGTCCGGTTCCAGTGCCAGCACCCGGTCGGCGGCGGCCAGCCGCACCGCGATCCAGCCGGGCCCGTTGTCGACCCACTGGTGGTCGAGGATCTCGTCCCGGGCCACGCCCAGGGCCCGGGCGATGTCCGCCAAAGGGGCCTCGCCGACCGGGCCGGATCGGATCGTCGGCGGAGCAGCGAAGGCCGGCCGTCCGGCGGAGATTTCGAGCGGCACCAATCCGGCGTCGCATTCCTGCATCAGCCGATCCGCAGTCGCGGGAATGCCGCCCTGCTCGAGCCAGGCGTGTGCGGTGCCTAGGGTGGGATGCCCGGCGAACGGCAGTTCACGTTCCGGGGTGAATACCCGCATCCGATAGTCGGCGTCCGGGCTGGTTCGTGGCAGCACGAAGGTCGTCTCGGACAGGTTCGTCCA
>JBIOVW010000291.1:0-4515 GCA_044867945.1 Nakamurella sp.
CCGACCGCCGCTGCGCACGGCGATCGCCACCGTGTGCATCTCCGGCGCCCTCGAGGACAAGCTGGTCGCCGCGTCGGAGGCCGGGTTCGACGGGGTGGAGATCTTCGAACCGGACTTCGTCGTTTCCTCGTCGTCGGCCCGTGAGGTGCGGCAGCGGTGCGCAGACCTGGGCCTTTCCATCGACCTCTACCAGCCGTTCCGCGATCTCGACTCGACCGATCCGGACCAGTTCGCGGCGAACCTGCGACGCGCGGACCGCAAGTTCGACGTGATGGAGCAGCTGGGCACCGACCTGGTCCTGGTGTGCTCGGCTGTGTCATCGACCGCCGTCGACAACGACGCGGTCATTGCCGACCAACTTCACCAGCTGGCCGAACGCGCGCAGCAGCGTGGGATGCGAATCTCCTACGAGGCGCTGGCCTGGGGCACTCATGTGAACACCTACGACCGGTCCTGGGACATCGTGCGGGCCGCCGACCACCCCGCCCTGGGCCTGTGCGTGGACAGCTTCCACATCCTGTCCCGGGGCTCGGATCCGTCGGGGATCGCCAAGATCCCCGGGGAGAAGCTGTTCTTCCTCCAGCTTGCCGACGCGCCGTCGATGAACATGGACATCCTGCAGTGGAGCCGGCACTACCGACTGTTTCCCGGCCAAGGCACGTTCGATCTGCCGGCCTTCCTCGGGTACGTGCTGCAGGCGGGCTACACCGGGCCGCTGTCGTTGGAGGTGTTCAACGACGTGTTCCGCCAATCCGACCCGCGGCAGGCCGCGGTGGACGCGCACCGCTCATTGCTGGCGCTGTACGAGGCGACCGTCGGCAGCCTTCCGCTGGACCGTGCCGGTTCGGTGCAGGGCGTCCCCAGCACTCCCGACCGGGCGGTACCGGTGGCACCACGGCTGAGCGGTCTCTCGTTCGCCGAACTGGCGGTCGACGAGGACACCGCGCCGGCGATCACCGATGTGTTGACCGCGCTCGGCTTCGCGAACATCGGCCGGCACCGGACGAAGCCGGTGCAGCTGTGGTCGCAAGGCGACGCGCGGGTCCTGCTCAACGGCACCCGCGGGGTGGACGAGCGTCGGGTGGGCGCGTCGGTGGCGGCGATCGGTTTCGAGACCGCCGATCCGGCCTCCGCCGCCGTGCGGGCGCAGGCCATGCTGGCGCAGTTGCTTCCCAGGACCCGCGGACCGGCCGAGGCCGACCTGTCCGCGGTCGCGGCGCCGGACGGCACGGCGATCTTCTTCTGCCGCACCGGGGCCGACGACGCGGACAGTTGGATCGGCGACTTCGAACCGACTGTGCAGCAGCCGCCGAACGGCGCTGGGCTGACCTCGATCGACCACATCGAACTGACCCAACCGTTCGACCGCTTCGAGGAGGCCACCCTCTTCCTGCGCAGCGTTCTCGGGCTGCACACCGAATACGACCTGGAGATCGCGGCCCCGTTCGGGCTGGTCCGCAACCGGTCCATGGCCAACTCCGATGCCTCGGTGCGCATCGGGATGAACGTGTCGGTTCTGCGCCGGCGACGCATGTGGATCCCGGGAGTGATCGAGCCGCAAAATGTTGCCTTCACCACCGACGACATCTTCGCCGCGGCACGTTCGGCCGCTTCGGCGGGGGCGCCGATCGTTCCGGTTCCGGCGAACTACTACGACGACCTCGACGCCCGCCTGGCGCTCGACCCCGGGCAGCTGGCCGAGATGAGGGAACTGAACGTGCTGCTCGATCGGACGGCGAACGGCGACTACTGGCACTTCTACACCGCTGTGCTCGGTGGACGCGTGTACTTCGAGGTGCTCCAGCGCACCGGCGCCTACCGCGGGAACGGAGAGCTGAACTCCCCAGTCCGGATGGCCGGGCACCGGCGGCTGCACCAGCTCCGCGACGCCACGTCCGAGTAAGCTGGGTCGCGTCGAGGACGACGATCCCAGGACGACGCAGCGACGAGCTCCTCAACGATGTGTGGCCGTACCCACGATGGGTGCCGCGCCGTCGAATTCGGTCCGAGCGACGGAGGAGCCGTCCGTGGTCAACCAGATCCGAGAGCGAGTGAGCAGTTCACTGCTGCTCTTCGGTACCGACCGATACCTGCTGACCCGCGAACTGGAACTCCGGCTCCTGAACGAGGAGCGGGATCGGCCCGGAACCACCGGTGCGCTCGCCGCTGTCGCCGCCGCCCGTGCCTGGGAGTCGACGATCCTCTGGCTGGCCTGGCGGCTCCAGCCGCGCACATCGGCGCGCCTCTGACCCACCTTGTCGTGGGGGCGGGGCCCTTGGGTCAGCGGGACGGGGCGGCCGCCGCGTGGTTGCCGGCGATGTAGCCGAACGTCATCGCCGGGCCGATGTTGATGCCGCCCGACGGGTAGTGACCGCCCATCACGTTCGCCTGGTCGCTGCCGGCCGCATACAGGCCGGCGATGACGGTGCCGTCCGCGCGCAGCACGCGCGCGTCCGCGTCGGCGCGCAGCCCGTAGAACGTGCCGAAGCTGCCGGGAAGCACCCTGATCGCGTAGAACGGCCCCTTCTCCAGCGGGGCCAGCGACGGGTTCGGGCCGTGGTCCTTGTCCCCGGAGTATCGGTTGAACACCGTGTGGCCGCGGCCGAACTCCGGGTCCTCGCCGACTCGGGCGTGCTCGTTGAAGTCCGCGACGGTCCGTTCCAGGCCGGCCGGGTCGATCCCGCACTTGGCTGCCAGGTCCCCCAGCGTCCTGCCACGGTTCATGTACCCGTTCAGCAGGTACGGGAACGCGGGAACCGGGAACGGCTTGGCCATGCCGAACGGGTAGCGCCGCTGGAACGCGTGGTCGCAGATCAGCCAGGCCTGCACGGGCTCACCATCCGGCACGGCGTTGAGCATGCCCGTGGTGAACTGGTAGTAGCCGTCCGCCTCATTGACGAACCGCTTACCGTTGGCGGTCACCGCGATCAGGCCCGGCTTGCCCCGGTCGACGATGTGCGGGTACGTACCGATCCGGCCGGTGCGGTACTTGACCAGCGAGACCGGGCACCAGGCCGCGGCTGAAGCGAGCGAGGTGTCCAGGCTCGCCCCCACTTGCTCGGCGATGGTGATGCCGTCGCCGGTGGTCTCGGCGGGCGCCAGGGTCCAGTGCTCCTGCCCGGTGGGGGTGCGCGGGAAGAACTCGGCCCGCCGGTACACGTCGTTGGGGAAGCCACCCGTGGCCAGCACCACGCCCCGTCGGGCGCGCACGGTCACCGGACCGGTGGGGTGCTGCACCAGCGCACCCGTCACCGCGGCTCCGTCGTCATTGTCGTCGGTGAGCAGCTGCATCAGCGGGGAGTCGACCCACATCCGCACGCCGGCGTCGTCCGCCGACTTGATGAGGCGGGCGATCAACGCCGGGCCGTTGACCAGCTGCATGCCCCGCCGCTCGGTGATCAGGTCCCACACATGGAACGCGACCCGCCAGGCGGCGTGGAAGAACGAGCGGACGTCCGCGGTGGCGTGCAGGAATGCCTGCAGGTCCGGGCCGGCCATGATGCCCAGGCCCAGGAACGAGGTCTCGTACAGTTGCGGCCGCACCAGCTCGCGCAGGTCCTTGCGCAGCCTGCGCGCGTTGATCGGCTTGGGCCCGACCGACCGGCCGCCGGTGCCTGCGCCCGGCAGGTCGCCCAGGATGTCGGCGATCCAGCTGCCGCTGACGAACTGCAGGCTCGTCCTGTTCTCGAAGAAGTCGACCATCTTCGGGGCGTTCGCGAGCAGGGCCTCCACTCGCGGCTCGTCGTAGTTCTCCCCCAGCGCATGCTTGAGGTAGGTGCGCGGGCCGTCGACGTCCTCGATGATCCCGTCGGCCTGCGACAGCGGGTTCAGTGGGGCCCACATCCAGCCGCCGGACCAGGCTGTCGCCCCGCCGAGGGTCGACGCCTTCTCGGCGACGATGACATCCAGCCCCTGATGTGCCCCGGTGACGGCGGCGGAAAGCCCACCGGCCCCCCCGCCGGCCACCAGCAGGTCGCACTCCACCGTCTTGTTCGTCGTCCTGATCATCGGAGCGGGTTCCACCGTTCGTTCGTTCGCCAGTCGCAGCTACTGAATACTCGTTCAGTCAACGCGATCGCCGATGCCCGGTCCACGATGTTCCATTCGATGGAAGGCTTCCGTCCGCCCGGGTCGGACGTCGCAGACTCGACGCCATGACCTCCCCCTCGTCGGAGCCACGGTCCGCGACCTCACCCACCGCCGTGCTCGGCACCGAGGGCGCCGCCCCGCCCCTGGTGATCAGCTCGTACACGCTGGGCACCGAGGTGTCCTATCCCGAGCGGGTCCGCGCGGCGGCCGCGGCCGGCTTCGAGGGCATCGGCCTGCGGGCCGAGAATTACTGGGACGCACAGACTGCCGGTCTCGACGCGGCCGCGATGGCCGAGATCGCCGCGGCGGCCGGGGTTCCAGTGCTCGAAGTGGAGTACCTGACCGGGTGGGGGTCGCCGGCCGATCGCGACGCGCAGCAACAGCGCAAGGAGCGCACCGTCTTCGAGATGGCCCGGTCGTTCGGCG
>JBIOVW010000292.1:0-17120 GCA_044867945.1 Nakamurella sp.
CGGCGCCAAGGTGGTCGCCGTCGGCTGCCTGGCCGAACGCTATGGCAGAGAGCTCGCGGAGGCCCTGCCCGAGGCGGACGCGGTGCTCGGCTTCGACGCCTATCCCCGGCTCGGGGCGCTGCTCGGCGACGTGCTGGCCGGGCACCGGCCGGCCGCGCACACCCCGACGGACCGGCGGACCCTGCTGCCGATCAGCCCGGTCGACCGAGCGTCCGCCGCGGCCGGGGTGTCGCTGCCGGGCCACGCCGCCGGTCCGGCCGTGCCCCGAACCCTGCTCGACGCCGGGCCGGTGGCCCCGTTGAAGATCGCCTCCGGCTGCGACCGGCGCTGCACCTTCTGCGCCATCCCGTCGTTCCGCGGCGCGTTCGTCTCCCGCCCGCCCACCGAGATCCTGGCGGAGGCCGCCTGGCTGGTCGAGCAGGGCATCCGGGAGGTCGTGCTGGTCAGCGAGAACACCACCTCCTACGGCAAGGACCTGCCCGGCGACCGGCACCTCGCCGGACTGCTGGCGGAACTGGCCCGGGTGCCGGGGCTGGTCCGGGTACGGCTGTCGTACCTGCAGCCCGCCGAGACCCGGCCCTGGCTGATCGATGCGATCGCCGAGATCCCGGCCGTTGCGGACTATTTCGACATGTCGTTCCAACACTCGTCGGCGCCGGTGTTGCGGCGCATGCGCCGGTACGGGTCGACCGACACGTTCCTGCGGCTGATCGAGCAGATCCGCGACGCCGCACCCGACGCCGGCATCCGCTCCAACGTCATCGTCGGGTTCCCCGGTGAGACCGAGGAGGACCTGGCGGAGCTCGAACGCTTCCTGATCGGCGGCCGGTTGGATGCGGTGGGCGTTTTCGGCTACTCCGACGAGGACGGCACCGAGGCCCTCGGCCTGCCGGGCAAGATTTCCGCGGACGTCATCGCCGAGCGGGTGGAGCGGATCACCGAACTTGTCGAGGAACTGACGGCGCAGCGCGCCGAGGACCGAATCGGGTCGCACCTGGCGGTGCTGGTTGACCGCTTCGAAGACGGAACCGCGGTCGGGCACGCCGACCATCAGGCCCCGGACGTGGACGGCGAGGTTCGGGTCGAGTCGGACCAGGAGCTGCGGCCGGGTGACCTGGCGCGGTGCACCGTCATCGGCAGCGACGGTATCGACCTGGTCGCGTCGGTGGACTCATTGGTCACGACCGCCGACCACGACGCGGCGATGGCGCGATGACCGACCGGCCCGTCCCGCCCCGGGTGTCGTTGGTCAACCTGCCGAACGCGTTGACCGTGCTCCGGCTCATCCTCGTGCCGGTCTTCCTGCTTGCGCTGTTCGCCGAGGGCGGCCACGACACCACCTGGCGCTGGATCGCCTGGGGGGTGTTCGCGCTCGCCGCGATCACCGACCGCTATGACGGGCACATCGCCCGAAAGCGGGGGCAGGTCACCGACTTCGGCAAGATCGCGGATCCTATCGCCGACAAGGCACTGACCGGGTCCGCCCTGATCGGCCTGTCCATGCTGGGGGACCTGGCCTGGTGGATCACCCTGGTCATCCTGATCCGGGAGATCGGCATCACCCTGCTGCGGCTGGCAGTGATCAGGTACGGGGTGATCGCGGCCAGCCCCGGCGGCAAGGCGAAGACCTTCGTGCAGATCATCGCGATCGGCCTGTACATCCTGCCGCTGCCGGAGGCCCTGCAGTGGATCGCCGCCGGCACCATGGGTCTGGCGGTCGTCCTGACCGTCCTCACCGGCGTCGACTACGTCGTCCGCGCGGCCCTGCTGTACTCGCGGGCCCACCGGCCGGCCGGCCAGGCCTGACTTCGATGCCCGCTCCGGCGCTGGCCGATGTGGTCGGAGTGCCGTTCGCCCAGCTCACCCGACTGGTCGGCAGCCTGACCGAACGTCGGCTGACCGTGGCCGTGGCCGAGTCGTTGACCGGCGGACTGCTCAGCGCCGTATTGACAGAGGTGCCCGGCTCGAGCACGGTGGTCCGCGGCGGCCTGGTGGTCTACGCGACCGACCTCAAGCACGCGTTGGCCGACGTGGACGCCGGTCTGCTCGCCGACCGTGGACCGGTAGACCCGGAGGTGGCCGCGGCGCTGGCCGCCGGCGTACGGCAACGCTGCGGGGCGAGCATCGGCATCGGACTGACCGGGGTGGCCGGTCCCGACCCGCAGGACGGGGTGGCTGTGGGCACCTGGTTCGTGGCGATCAGCGGCCCGGGGAGCCGCACAGCCACGGCAGCCGCGGAGCCCGGCGAGCTCGGCGGTACGCGTGCAACGAACCGGGCCCGGGCGGTCCGTGCGGCGCTGTCGCTGCTGACGCAGACAGCCGACGCAACGATTTCGTAATCCCGTGGTGATGCAGGTCGTGGAACATCGTTGCCAACAGTCGCGTTGTGTGATGGTGAAGAAGGAGTGGGCCCGGGGCTGGAGAATGGCGGACGTCCACCAAACCAGCAGGGCAGATCCGTTGCGCGGTACCGTAGCAACCGACCGCAGAGAGGAGGTGCGACATGCTCCTGCGTGACGCTGTGGGGGAGACCCTGCGTGATGCCCGGAATCGGCAGAACCGGACGCTTCGTGACGTGTCGACCGCCGCGAACGTCTCGCTCGGCTATCTGTCGGAGGTCGAACGAGGGCGCAAGGAGGCCTCCAGCGAGCTGTTGGCCTCGATCTGCGACGCTCTGGATCTCGAGCTGTCCGACTTCCTCGATTCGGTGAGCCGCACGATGCGGACGGAGAGCCTGGCCGACAAGCGAGCGGCTGTCGTGTCCAACTCGCTGAAGACGGGCCTGGGCGGGTCGAATCGGGACCGCCGGGTCGCACCCTCCATGAAGGACACCAGGATCGATCCCGATCTGCGGATCGTGGTCCCCTACGCGACGCGCCCGGGCGCGCCCGTCGCCTGAAACTCAGCCGACATCCTCCGCGGGGCACCTCGCAGTCTCGGTCGTCCCGCGGGGTGTCGGCGCGGTGTTGATTTCTTCGCTCGGCGAGGCTCGCTCAGCCGGCGCGGGTGTGTTGCAGGGCCGCAAGAGCCGCCATCGCCCGGTCGGCGTCGGCGACCGGCACGAACAGGTGGTCGTGGTGGTAGCCCGCAATGACGTTGCACGGGATCCCGTCGTTGCCAAGAGCGGTCGCGAACGCCGCGGTGAGACCCACCGCGGACAGGGCCGACTGCACCCGCAGAGTGATCTGCCGGCACCGGAACGTGCCCGACAGGCCGGCGGCGACGGCCTCCTCGGCCGGTAGCACGAGCGTCAGGCCCTCGTCCTCCCGGATCGTCGCCACCGCAGTCAGCCCGTCCGGCGCGGTGGGGACCGAGCAGAACACGAACTCCCCGTCCAGCAACTCCGGCCGCATCGACCGGAGCAGCTCGGCCAGGTCGGTCACCGGCGCCCGCCGACGGTAGGTGACCAAGGCGTAGCCATCGGCCTCCTCCCGCTCGGCCACCACCCACATCGCCGGGTCGATCGCCGGGAACATCGTGTCGCCCGGGGCGTCCCGGTCCAGATGGGTGATCTCCAGCCGGTCGGCCCGGTCCATCGCCTGGGCGTAGATCTCCCCGCCGCCGACCACCATGACCACCGGATCGGCGTCGATTCCCGGCCCGGCGGCCAACTCGATCGCGGTGTCGAGCGAATCGGCCACTTCGACGCCCGGCGCATGCCAGGTCGGATCGCGGGTGACGACGATGCTGCGCCGGCCGGGCAGCAGGCCCATCGACTCGAACGTCTTGCGGCCCATCACCATCGGGTGACCCATGGTCAGCCGCTTGAACCGCTTGAGGTCGGCCGGGATGTGCCAGGGCATGCTGCCGTCGGCGCCGATCACCCCGTTGCGGGCGACCGCGGCGACCAGCACCACGGTGGGGGACGAAGGGGTCACACTGTTCACACCGCGATGGGTGCCTTGATCGCCGGGTGGGGGTCGTAGTTCCGGATCACGATGTCGTCAAGGGTGAACCCATCGATCTCGGTCACGTCCGGCTTGAGTTCGAGCTCGGGCAACGGGCGGGGGGTGCGGGTGAGCTGCAGCCGCGCCTGGTCCAGGTGGTTGGCGTACAGGTGCGCGTCACCGAGAGTGTGCACGAACTCGCCGGGTCGCAGCCCGACGACCTGGGCCATCATCGAGGTGAGCAGGGCGTACGAGGCGATGTTGAACGGAACCCCGAGGAAGACGTCGGCCGATCGTTGGTACAGCTGGCAGGACAGCCGCCCGTCGGCGACGTAGAACTGGAACATGGTGTGGCACGGCGGCAGTGCCATCTGGTCGACCTCGGCGACGTTCCAGGCCGAGACGATGTGCCGCCGCGAGTCGGGATCGGTGCGCAGGGACCGCACGACCGCGGCGATCTGGTCGACCTGCCGGCCCTCGGGTGTGGGCCAGGACCTCCACTGGTGTCCGTAGACGGGGCCGAGTTCGCCGTCCGGGTCGGCCCATTCATCCCAGATGGTGACGCCGCGCTCCTGCAGCCAGCGCACGTTGGTCGAGCCCTGCAGGAACCACAGCAGCTCGACGATCACCGACCGGGTGTGCACCTTCTTGGTGGTGATCAGCGGGAACCCCTCGCCCAGATCGAACCGCATCTGATGACCGAAGACGCTGCGGGTACCCGTGCCGGTGCGGTCGGACTTGACGGTGCCGGTGGCCAGGATGCGGTCCATCAGGTCCAGGTACTGCTGCATCAACCCACCCTATCGCCGGCCGGACCGTCGGCGGCTCGGCGGCGCGGCCCGGGGGAGGGTCAGCCGAACGCGGAAGCGCTCAGCGGCGGGGCCGGTCCCCGGGCGCGCGGCCGGTCGCCAGCTTGTACACCCCCGCGACCACGATCGCCCCGATGATCGAGCCGATCAAGCCGCTGGGCCGGATCGCCAGGCCGTCACCGGCGACGAGGCTGAAGATCAGCCCGCCGACGAACGAGCCGATGAGGCCGACGACGATCGCCGAGGTCCAGTCGATCGGCCGATTGCGGCTGCGGAAGATCAGCTGGGCGGCGGCGCCGGCCAGCATCCCCACCAGGATGATCGCGATGATGAGCACGGGGGATCACGTTACGCGATGGGCCTGCACACTCCGGTCCGCCCGGCCTACGCCAGCCGGATCCGGACGATCTGGCGCAGTTCGGGTCGGTCCTCCTGCGGCCCGGCCTGGTCCAGCCGGACGTGGGCCCGCGGGCCGTCCAGCGTCAGGGACATCACCTCGTTGCCGAACTGCGGGCCGGTCACCCGATGCCACCGCACCGGTGGCCGCGGGATCCGGGCGATCGCCCCCACCAGCATCCGGACCGATCGTTCGGCGAGCGAGCTCCAACCGGCCCGGAACGCGAGCTTCATCGCCGGCGGCACCCGGTTGTGCAGCGGGGAACAGGTGAGCTGGTAGACGGCCGATCGGGTGCCGCCCGGGAACGACGCCGCGGCGATGTAGGCGTGGTGGACGTCCCCGGACAGGACGCACACGGTGGCCGGGGCCGCGCCGTCGCCGGTGCTGCGGTGCTCGCCGCGACCGACGGCGCCGATGAGCGAGGTGAGCCGCTCGAAGGAGGCTCCGAAGGCCGCCCAATGCTCGAGATCGCCCGCTCGGCGAAGCTTTTCGGACCATCGAGCGATCAACTTGCCGCGCCGGCCGGCGCACAGTTCCTCGTTCCACGCCTCGATGTCGTGCAACGCCGGGGCCAGCAGCCACGGCAGGGAGGTCCCGATCAGCAGGTGGTCGTAGTCACCTTCGACCTGTTCGGTGATCCAGTCGAACTCGGCCTCACCGAGCATCGAACGCCGTCCATCCAGGACCCGCCCGCAGCGAGAATCGATCACCAGCAGCCGGACCGGCCCCAGGTCACGGCGATACGACCAGCGCGCACCCTTCGCGCCGTCGGCTTCGGCGTCCGCGGTCGCGGCGAACTCGCGGAGCAGCGGTTCGGCGTCCTCGCCTCCGGTCCGGACGCGCTGGTAGAGCTCGTCGTGGGCCAGTTCGGTGGGCCCTAGATTGCCCAGGTGCTGGTACACCCAGTACGACGTCAAGGCTCCGACCACCCGTTCCGGCCACCAGGGCAGGGCGGCCATGTCCAGCCGCCAGGCGTGCGAGGTGTTCCAGTCGTCCCGCACGTCGTGGTCGTCGAAGATCATCGACGAGGGCACGGTGGACAGCAGCCAGCGCACGTCGGGATCGGTCCACGACTCGTGGTAGAGCCAGGTGTACTCCTCGAAGTCGGCGACCTGGTCCCCGGCGCCCGTGGTGATGTCCCGGCGCCGACGGATCCGCTCCCGGTTTTCGGGCGAGGTCTCGTCGGCGTACACCTGGTCACCGAGCATGAGCAGCGCGTCGGGCCACCGGTCCTCGGGCGTGTCGACCAGGCGGCGGGACAGGGCGGCGAGAGCGTCGGCGTCGTAACGGGGGTCGCGCACGGCCGCCGCGCTTGCGTACCGGCAGGATCCGAAGGCGATGGTGACCGGCCCGTGCTCGGCCATCGTCCGGATCCGCGGCGGCGGCCGCCGATCCACGGACGGTGGCCACACCGACTCGCCGTCGAGCGCGACCTCGTACGGCGTGCTTGTCCCGGGGGTCAGGCCGGTGATCTCGACCAGGGCGTAGTGATGTCCGTGCACCGTCCAGGTGCGTTCCGTCGCCCCGAGGATCGCAACCTCGCACGGCGCATCCGTTTCCACCCAGATCGTCGCGTCCGTCGGCCCGACGTGCCGCAACAACGGTCCGAGCAGCAGTCGCGTCATCCGGCATGTGTACCAGCCCACACCCGCGCCCGGCGAGGTCCAGCCGGCCGTCCTGCGTTCACCTGCACCTGGATACGGTGGGGACGTGTCGCCGCCCCCTCATGCCCGCATCACTGATTCCGACGCCCCGGAGGCGGACGCCCCCGACCGGTCCCGTTCGGACGCCGAACTGGCCGCCTCCATGGTGCGCTCGGCGGGCCTGCTGGCCGCCCGGATGCGGCTGGACGGGCTGCTGGTCGAGGAGAAGACCAGCATCAGCGACGTCGTCTCCGACGCCGACAAGGCGGCGGAGGCGCTGATCGTCGAGCGGCTGGCCGGGGGCCGCCCGCAGGACGGGGTGGTCGGCGAGGAGGGTGCCACCGCCCCGGGCCGCCGCACCTGGGTGATCGATCCGGTCGACGGCACCTACAACTTCGTCTCAGGCCTGCCGGCCTGGTGCTCGGCGCTGGCCCTGACCGATGGGCCGGCGGACTCCGGGACGCTCCTGCTTGGCGCCATCTACCAGGCCACCACGGACGAGCTGTGGGTCGGCGGACCCGGCCTCGCACCCACGCTCAACGGCGTCCCGCTGCCGCGGCTGGTCGACCGCGACCTGCACGAGGTGGCGATCACCACCTACCTGCACCCGCCCCGGCTGCTGGACCCGCGGCTGCGGGACGGACTCATCCGCGCGATCGCCGGCGCCGCCACGGTGCGGATCATCGGATCGGGGTCGATCGAGCTGGCCGCGGTCGCGGCCGGTCGTCTTGGGGTCTGGCTGCACGCCGACCCGCCGCTGTGGGACTGGCTGCCCGGGGCAGCGCTGGTCACCGGCCTCGGCGGGGCCACCGAGGTCTTCGACTTCGCCGGTCATCGCTGGCACGCCGCGGGGCCACCCACTGCGGTCGCCCAGGTCAGGGCGGCGGTGCTGGGAACAAACTGACCGGTCACGGCGCCGCGGTGAAGTCATTGTCAGGTCGTCCCGGAGCCGCCGCGGCGTGTAACGCAGCACAGTCCATTCCGAAAGGGCAAGGACGTTCTGCCGATGGCGGTCGGTGTGGAACGCCTCCGCCTGGGAGTGAACCTTCCAACCATCTACCTCGACACACAGCTTGAGGTCTTCGATCACCATGTCCAGCCAATACTCCTCGGCGGGTCCCAATTCAACCCGAAGCCCCGCCGTCCACCGCTCATCACCGCGTCGGAGCAGCGCGTGCAATGCCAACCGCTCGGGGGCGATACCCCGCCCTCCTTGGCGGTGACCACGAGCCGGCGGGCGGCGATCGAGCCCTTGCCAGATCCGAAGCGGGCCAGCGCACGCTCCAGCGACCAGACGGAGGTTCCCCGCTGGAGCGCGGCGTCCCGGATGGTGGCCGCACATGCTCGCCGACGGTCCGGACTTTCCGTGGATGTGGATCAAATTCGGACATGTGGACTGGCGTTTCGCCGACCGGTGGCTGGCTGGAAGTGCCCGCTGAGCGAGCACATCCAGCCACTCGGCCGACCAGGGCCGGGTCGCCGGTGTCAGGTGACCCGCGTCCGTGGCAGTGTCTCCGAAACCCGGAAGTCGACCTCGGCGGTGACAACGGTGCCGGCGGTACGGCCGGGAGCGGTCTCGTCCGCCCAGTAGAGGTTGGTGTGGGCGATCACCGCCTCGGGTGGCGGTGCCCCGTAGGCGGACAGGTCCTCGGTGGTGTGCGCGTCCGAGACCAGGGTCGCGTCGTAGCCGCGGACGAACGCGCCGTGCAGCGTCGAGCGCACGCACGCGTCGGTCTGCGCACCGGTGACGACCAGCCGCCCGACGCGCAGGCCGGCCAGCACACGCTCGAGGACGGTGTCCTCGAAGGAGTCGCCGTACCGCTTGTGCACCAACGGCTCCGTCTCCGCCGGGGTCAGCTCCGGCACGTACTCCCACGGCGGTGTGCCCGGCACGAGTTCGTCGTCGGCGTGCTGAACCCAGACGACCGGCACCCGTTCGGCGCGGGCCTTGTCCACCAGCCGCTTGATGTTGGCCACCACCTCGTCCCGGCGGTAGCTGCCGTCCACGACGCCGTTCTGCACGTCGACGACCAGCAACGCGGTGTTCGGACGGTCCGTCAAGTTCGTCATGCTCGCTCCTTCCGCCGGTCGGTCCCGGGTCTCGCTGCCGCCGGATTGTCGGTGCTGTCGCCACCCTAGGACCGGACACCGACAGTGCCGCAGCAGGGACGAAGGCCGGGTCTGGCGACCGCCGCGCCGCGGCCGGGTGCGACGATTCGCGGGTGGAGACCGCCCTGCTGATACTCGCGTTGATCGCAACGGTGACCGCCGCGAGCGTGATCGCCAAGCGCGTCGGCGTGCCCGCTCCGCTGCTGCTGGTGATCATCGGCATCGGCGCGTCCTTCCTACCCTTCGTCGAACCGTTCGAACTGAGCCCCGAACTCGTGCTCGTCGGGTTGTTGCCACCGCTGCTGTACTCGGCATCAATCCGCACCTCCCTGGTGGACATCAAGGCAAACCGTCGGGCGATCGCCTGGCTGGCGGTCGGACTCGTCATCGCGACCACGCTGATCGTCGGACTGGTGGCCTGGCTGCTGATCCCCATCCCGCTCGCCGCGGCCTTCGCGTTCGGCGCCGTCGTCGCCCCGCCGGACGCGGTGGCCGCGACCGCGATCGCCCGCCGGATCGGCCTGCCTCGCCGGGTGGTGACCGTGCTCGAGGGCGAGTCGTTGCTCAACGACGCGACCGCGCTGGTGGCGCTGCGCACGGCGATCGTGGCCATCGGGGCGACGGTGAGCGTGTGGAGCATCGGCCTTGACTTCCTGTGGGCGGCGGCCGGGGGAGCGGTGATCGGCGTGGCCGTCGCGCTGGTCCTGGCACTGATCCGCCGCAAGATCAAGGATCCGCTGATCGACACCACGGTGTCGTTGATGGCACCGTTCCTGGCCTACCTGCCGGCCGAGGAGGTGCATGCGTCGGGCGTCATCTCGGTGGTGACCACCGGACTGGTGCTGGGCCACAAGGCGCCGATCATCCAGGACGCGACGTCCCGGCTGAACGAACGGATCAACTGGGAGACCATCCAGTTCCTGCTGGAGAACACGGTGTTCCTGCTGATCGGCCTGCAGGTGCGGCGCATCCTGGAGGGCGTCGGGGGATCCGCGCTGTCGGGCTGGACGATCGTGGCCTTCTGCGCCGGTGTGCTCGCCGCGGTGATCCTGGTCCGGCCGTTGTGGGTGTTCCCGATCGGCCTGCTGCTGATCCGGCCGCGGGGCACCACGGACCCGGACTACTCGTGGCGAACCACCGCAGTCGTGTGCTGGGCGGGCATGCGCGGGGTCGTCACGCTGGCCGCGGTGTTCGTGGTGCCGTCGACCGTGCCGAACGTGCAGGTCCTGGTGCTGGGCGCGTTCGTGGTCACCGCGGGCACGCTGCTGCTCCAGGGCCTGACCCTGCCGTGGTTGGCCCGCCGGCTGGACGTGCGTGGGCCGGACGCCAGGGAGGATGCGCTGACCGAGGCCACCGTGTTGATGTCCACCGTCGAGGCGGGCCGTCACGAACTCGACCGGGTCGTCTCCGCCGAGGACGACGGCGAGGTCGTGCGGATCCTGCGGGCGCGTGGCGAGTCCCGCCTGAACGCGGTCTGGGAACGCCTCGGCCGCACCGACGGCGGCGAGACGCCCAGCGAGCAGTACCGACGGCTGCGTACCGCGATGCTCGCCGCCGAGCGGGCGGAGGTGCTGCGCATCCGCAAGTCGGGCGATGTCGACTCCGAGGTGCTCGCCGAGGTGATGGACGACCTTGACGTCGAGGAGTCCATGATCGACCGGCGGGAGGCCCGGGCGGAGGTCGGTGCCGACCGGACGCTGGTCACCCCGGAACGCACCGCGAACCTGTGCACCGACCTGGATGAGGCCCCGGAGTCGGCGACCCCGCAGACCCCGGACGGCTGCGCGGACTGCTTCCGCGAGGGCACCAGATGGGTTCACCTAAGGCTGTGCCTGGACTGCGGCAACGTCGGCTGTTGCGACTCGTCGGTGCGCCGGCACGCGCAACGTCACTTCCACGAGACCGGCCATCCGGTGATGCGGAGCTTCGAACCGGGCGAGGCCTGGCGCTGGTGCTACGTGCACGAGGTTCTCGGCTGAGCGGTGGACCGCCCTCAGTCGTCCGCGATCGGCACCGGCGGCTCGGCCTCTTCCGGCACCACGTCCATGGGGTGGGCGAGTTCGTCCGGACCCAGCTTGGCGATGGCCAGCGTGCCCACCGCCAGGACGACCGGCACCAGGCCGGCGACCAGGAACGCCGGGGCGATCCCGACGGCGTCACCGAACGGGCCGGCCAATGCCATGGACAGCGGCATCAACGCGAGCGAGACGAAGAAGTCCAGGCTGGACACCCGGCCGAGCAGGGCGGGCGGCACCCGCCGCTGCAGCAGGGTGCCCCACACCACCTGGGCCGCGGAGAAGATGAACCCGACGACGAACAGCGCAACCACCATCACCGCCAGTGAGTCGGTCAGCCCGACCACGACCAGCGGGGCCGAACCCACACCCCAACCGAGGATCATCAGGGTCAGGTACCGGCGGGGCAGTCGCATGCTCGCCGCGGCCAACGACCCGGCCGCGCCGCCGACGCCGAACGCGGCCAGCGCCACGGCGAACGATCCGGGACCCCCGCCGGTCTGGTCCTTGACCGCGAACGGCAGCAGCACCTCGATCGGCCCGACCACCATCAGCACCAGCAGCGTTGCGAACAGCAGCGTGGCGAGCAGCCACCGCGTGTGCACCATGTAGACGAACCCGTCCCGCACGTCGGTCAGCGCGCTGCGCAGCGGATGGGCGTCCGGATCCAGTTCCCGGCGCACCGCGGTGGTCTTCATCACCCACAGCGCCGCCGCCGTGCCCACCTGGATCACCGCGACCAGCGCGAACGCCGCGCCCGGCGACCAGGCGGCGATGATCAGGCCGGCCACCGCGGGACCGAAGCCCTGCATGACCGTGGGCCGCAGAGTGCCCTCGATGCCGTTCGCGGCCAGCAGCTGATCGGCATCCACCAGCGCCGGCAACCAGGCCGAGTACGCCGGGTAGAAGAATCCGTCGGCCACCCCCAGAACCAACCCGATCACCGCCAGGTGCCAGACCTGGACGACACCGGTCAACGCCAGCACGGCGGCCACCGCGAAGCCGGCCCCCCGCACCACCTCCACCGCCAGCAGGATCTTGCGCTGCGGGACCCGATCGGCGACCACGCCGCCGATCAGCACGGACAGCGTCAGGCCCAGGCTCGACCCGAAGGCCACCAGGGACAGGTCGGACGCGCTGCCACCCAGCTGGATGACCTGCCACACCGAGGCGACCAGCCAGATGCCGACGCTGAACAGCGAACAGGCCAGCGCGGTGGTCAGCCACCGGTACTGGACATTCAGGAACGGCCGCAGCGCCCTGGGCAGCCGACTGCGCCGCTCATCGCGGGCGGACGGGCGGCGCTCGGTCATGATCTGCGTCTCCTGATTCGCGCTGGGGCAACCCGTCCGGACCGGCGGGCGTCAACGATGCTGCCCGATGAACCGCGTCCGATCCAGCGGATTGTCGGCCGACGACCGGATCGGCCGGACCGGAGATCCCCGTCACAGCCCACGACCGGTGGGCGCGGCCTCCCCGCTCCACCCGGTCCGGATGACTAGCATCGATGCTGTCGGACAGGTGATCAAGAGTTTCGTGCCACCGAGCGCGAACCCGTTGCAGCACAGCATGGTCGCGGCTGCCGAGTACCCAGATGGGTGTTGAGCGAGAGATGCTCCGCACGGGCCCGCAGTGGCTGACACCGAAACTGCGTCAGCTGGCCGCGACCAGCCTGCCCGCCGGGCCGGGTCGGCAATCGGGTCGGCTGCCGCGGGCACCACGGGCGACCCGGCCCACCAGGCCGGGCCGCTGGGTGAACGGGCACTTCCGCGGCGACGAGGGCGGCCGCGAGTACGACGTGTACGTGCCGTCCGGTTTGCCACCACATGACCGGGTACCGGTCCTGCTGCTGCTGCACGGTTGTCAGCAGCGGTCGGTCGACTTCGCCGTCGAGTCCGGATTTGTCGCCGCCGCCGACGCCGACGGATTCCTCGTCGTGGCGCCTCGCCAGCACCGGCACCACCAGTTGCAGCGGTGCTGGCGCTGGTACGAATCCGAGCATCAGGCCCGGGGGAGTGGCGAGCCGGCGATCCTGGCCGGCCTGGTGGAACAGGTGTGCGGGGAGAACGTCCGCTGGCGGGTGGACCGGCGCCGGGTCTACGCAGCCGGGCTCTCGGCCGGCGGTGCGATGTCGCTGATCCTGGCCACCACCTACCCCGACGTGTTCGCCGCCGCCGGGGTGCACTCGGCGACCGCGTACCGCAGCGCCTCGCAGGGATTCAGCGCCCTTGGCGCGATGGCTGCGCACGGGTCGATGCCGCCGCACGAGCTGATCGGCGGTGAGATGGCGCCGGTGGTGCTGATCCACGGCACCAACGATCCGGTGGTCCGGGCCCCGAACGCCGACCGCATCGTCGACCAGTGGTTGGCCTCGCGCGACTCGCAGCGGCTCACCGGGCTGGACCGGGTCCGGCCGCTGGCCACCACTCGGGCGCTGGTCGTGGACGGTCGCAGGTGCATCCGCACCCGCTGGTACACGGCGCGGGGTCGGCGGGTGCTGGAGTACTGGCGGGTCGACGGGCTGCGCCACGCCTGGTCCGGCGGCCACCGCAGGGGCTCGTTCATCGACCTGAAGGGTCCGCGGGCGGCCGAGGTGATGACGGCCTTCTTCCAACGGCACAGGCTGCCGCACGCGGTGGTCGAGGCGGCCGGGCCGCCGCTGGTGCGGCGGCCGACCCTGTGGGACGAGGATCCCGACTGAACGTCCGCGCCGCCGTTCCGTGGATCGTTTGATCATCTGCCGCTTGACGCGCGTCGCCCGGAGGAGTCCGATAGGGGGACAGGTCTTCCGAGGCCGGTGCCCGCCACGACCCAGCGGGCGTGGATGAGGGATCGGCCCCCGCGACGCGGGGAGGTACGTCGTGATCGACACCAGGACGCCATTCGCCAACGAACAGGCCCCCTGCGGACGGCACGTGAGCGGCCACCGACACCGCGAGGACGACGAATCGGGGATGGTCTTCGACGACGTCGACTACGACTGCGGGTGTCGGGTGACCTCGCATCAGTTCCACGACGGCAGCGTCCGGTCCCGGATCATCCGGCACGACGGTCGCGTGTTGCGCAACGAGCTGTCCGCCGAACACGCCGAATGAGCACCGTCGAACCGTTGCGTCACGACGTGGTCATTGTCGGGGGCGGCGGGGCCGGATTGCGCGCGGCGATCGCCATCGCCCGGTCCGATCCGGAGTTGAGCGTTGCGATCGTGTCGAAGGTCTACCCGATGCGCAGTCACACGGTGTCCGCGGAGGGCGGCGCGGCCGCGGTGATAGGGACGGACGACAGCCTGGACGAGCACGCCTACGACACGGTGTCCGGCAGTGACTGGCTCTGCGACCAGGACGCGGTCGAGGCCTTCGTGGCGGAGGCGCCACGCGAGCTGCTGCAGCTGGAACGATGGGGCTGCCCGTGGAGCCGCACCGAGGACGGGCACGTGGCGGTCCGCGCGTTCGGCGGCATGCGCAAGCTGCGCACCTGGTTCGCCGCGGACAAGACCGGCTTCCACCTGCTGCACACCTTGTTCCAGACCTGCCTGCAGTACCCGCGGATCACCCGCTACGACGAGTGGTACGCAACCACGATCCTGGTCGACGACAACCGGGCGCAGGGCGTGGTTGCCGTCGAGCTGGCCTCCGGCCGGATCGAGACCATCACCGGCAGGGCCGTTGTGCTGTGCAGCGGTGGGTGCGGACGGGTTTTCCCGTTCTCCACGAACGGCAACATCAAGACCGGTGACGGCATGGCGCTGGCCTACCGGGCCGGCGCCCCGCTCAAGGACATGGAGTTCGTCCAGTTCCACCCGACCGGGCTGCCGTTCACCGGCATCCTGATCACCGAGGCGGCGCGGGCCGAGGGCGGGTGGCTGCTGAACAAGGACAACTACCGCTATCTGCAGGACTACGACCTCGGCAGGCCGGAACCGACTCCCGTCCTGCGCAGCATGGAACTCGGTCCGCGGGACCGACTGTCGCAGGCGTTCGTGCACGAGCAGGAGAAGGGCCGCACCGTCGACACCCCGTACGGCCCGATCGTGTACCTGGACCTGCGACATCTCGGGGAGACGGTGATCGACGCGAAGCTGCCCTTCGTGCGTGAGCTGTGCCGGCAGTACGAGCGGATCGACCCGGTGCACGAACTGATCCCGGTGCGGCCGGTGCAGCACTACATGATGGGCGGCGTGCACACCGACATCGACGGTGCCACAGGGCTTCCGGGGCTGTTCGCGGCCGGCGAGGTCGCCTGCGTGAGCATCAACGGCGCGAACCGGCTCGGCTCGAACTCGCTACCGGAGCTGTTGGTCTTCGGCCGCCGGGCCGGCATCGCCGCCGCGACCTACGCCAGGGATCGGGCCGCCGGGCCGGGCTCCGCGGTGCTCGCGCAGGCGTCCGACGAGCGTCGGCGGCTCGAGCGGGACCTCCTGGCGTCCCGGGACGGCCCAGATCGCATGGCCGACATCCGCACCGAGATGCACGCGACGATGGAGCACAGCGCCGGCATCTACCGCGATGCGGCGTCGCTGACCGCCGGAGCGGACAAGCTGCTCGAGCTCCGGGAGCGGTTCGGGCGGGCCACCATCGAGGACGCCAGCCGCTCCTTCAACACCGAACTGGTCGCGACCCTCGAGTTGGGATGCATGCTCGATATCGCGCAGACCATGCTGGCCTGCGCGCTGCGGCGCGAGGAGTCGCGGGGGGCGCACCAGCGCACCGACTTCCCGACCCGGAACGACGAGAGCTTCCTCGCCCATTCGATGGTCTCGCGGGATCCGGCGGGCACCCCGCGGGTCGAGTACCTGCCGGTGACCATCACCCGCTGGCCACCCGGTGAACGGGTCTACGGAAGGTAGAACGCATGCCGGACACCATCACGATGCAGGTCACGCGCTACCGGCCGGAAACCGACAGCACGCCGACGATCCAGGAATACGCCGTCCCGCTGCGCAAGGAATGGGCGGTCCTGGACGGTCTGAACTACATCAAGGACCGACTGGACGGAACACTGTCGTTCCGGTGGTCCTGCCGAATGGGCATCTGCGGCAGTTGCGGGATGACGGTCAACGGCGATCCGGCGCTGACCTGCGGCACGTTTCTGCACGATTTCGCACCCGGACCGGTGAGAGTCGAACCCCTGACGAACTTCCCGGTCATCCGCGATCTCGTCGTCTCGATCGACGACTTCATGCGCAAGCTGCCGACCGTCAAACCGTGGCTGATCCGCGAGGACGACACCGGGCCCGCCGACAGCGAGTTCCTGCAGACGCCGGACCAGCTCGACGATTTCAAGCAGTTCAGCATGTGCATCAACTGCATGCTGTGTTACGCGGCGTGCCCGGTGTACGCGGCGGAGCCGGACTTTCTCGGGCCCGCGGCGATCGCGCTCGCCCAGCGGTACAACCTGGACTCCCGCGATCAGGGCGCCCACCGACGATTGGACCTCCTCGCCTCCCCCCAGGGAGTCTGGGCCTGCACGTATGTCGGTGAGTGCTCCGCTGCCTGCCCGAAGGGTGTCGACCCGGCCGGCGCCATCCAGCGCTACAAGCTCAGTGCCGCGACCATGACCCTCCGGTCGTTCCTGCTGCCCAAGGGTGCGCGATGAGTACCAGGGCCACCGATCCCCGGCTCCATCGGCCGCGGAGCTCACGGTTCTGGTGGCTGCACCGGCGGTCGTACCTGTTGTTCGTGCTGCGCGAGGCTTCCTGCTTCTTCGTCGCCTGGGCCGTGGTCTTCCTGCTCCTGATGATCGACGCCGTGTACGCCGGCGACGACGCCTACCAGAGCTTCCTCGAGTGGAGCGGCCGTCCCTGGGTGCTCGCACTCAACATCGTCGCCCTCGCCTTCGTGATCCTGCACGCGGTCACCTGGTTCAATCTTGCGCCGAAGGCGCTGGCGGTCCGGTTGCGGGGGAGGCGGGTGGCGCCAAGGACGGTCGCCGCTGGGCATTTCGGTGCATGGTTGGTGGCCACCGCGGTGGTCGCCTGGATCGTGCTGGGTGGTGGCTGATGGCCAGACGGTCGTCGTCGGAGGCGATCGCCTGGCTGCTGTTCAGCGCCGGCGGGATGGCCTCGGCGCTGCTGATTCCGGTGCTGCTCGTGCTGTTCGCGGTGGCGTTCCCGCTGGGCTGGTTGGCTCCTCCGGCACATGACCATCTCCTCGGCGTGCTGAGCAACCCACTGGTCAGGATTGCGCTCCTGCTCCTGTTCGGGCTGTCGCTCGCGCATTGGGCACATCGATGTCGGCACCTCGTGAACGACCTGCTGCGAC
>JBIOVW010000293.1:0-5790 GCA_044867945.1 Nakamurella sp.
CAAGGGCTCGCTCGTGGGCGACCTGGGGGAGGAGCTCGGGCTCACCAACGTGTGGGACGGGAAGGTCGACGAGTTCTACGGCCTCGGCCAGACCGACATCGAGGGCATGACCGCGGTCGGCGACGCCACGTTCTACTACACGGGCACCGAGGACCCCGAGGGTGACGTGATGGGCGAGCTGGCCAAGAACGAGATCTGGAAGGCGCTGCCCGCCGTCGTCGACGGCAACACGCACGCCTTCCCGCCCGGAATCTGGACCTTCGGCGGACCCCGCTCCGCGCAGCAGGCGCTGGACGCATACGTCGCCCACCTGACGGGCTGACCCACCCCTTGTCGCAGACTGTGCCGGGATCAGGGACCGAGCCGGGTCCGGTGGCCATCCGGGAGCGGACGGTCGAGCCCGTCGAATCGCCCGGCGGCGTCGAACGTGTCGGCGCCGCCGGGGTTCTCGGCGCGGTCGGGGTGCTGCTCGGGTTGACCGGCGCGCTGGTGGCGGCCGTCGGCTGGCACCTGACACAGGGCACCTCCGGCGTCGGGTTCGGCGACCTGTGGGCCCTGGCCACCGGGGACACCGGGTCCACCGCCGAATCCACCCGGCAGATCCTGATCGGCTCCCGCATCCCCAGAATGGCCGCCGGTATCGCGGTCGGCTTCGCCCTTGGCATCGCCGGGGCGTTGCTGCAGTCCCTGACCCGCAACTCGCTGGCCTCGCCGGACACCCTGGCGGTGACAGCCGGGTCCTGCCTGGCGGTTGTCGCCGTCGCCGCCTTCGGGTTGTCCATTCCACTGTGGGCCTCCGGCGTGGTGGCGTTCGTCGGCGGCCTGGCCGCCGCCGGGTTGGTGCTCGGGCTGTCCGGCGCGGGCACGTCGAGCACCCGGATCCTGCTGGCCGGCTCGGCCGTGGCGCTGGCCCTGGATTCGGCGGCGGCGACCCTGCTCATCCTGTTCAGCCAGAACACCACGAGCCTGTTCGCCTGGGGCAGCGGGTCGCTCAGTCAGCTCGGCCTGACCGCCTTTCTCCACGCGGCGCCGGTGGTGCTCGCGGCGACCGTCGCGGGCCTGTTGGTCGCCCGCCGGCTGGATCTGATGGTCCTCGGCGACGACACCGCAGCCGTGCTCGGCGTTCCCGTGCGATCCACCCGGTTCGCCGGCATCATGCTGGCCGTCCTGCTCACCGCCGCCGCCGTCACCCTCGCCGGGCCGATCGGCTTCGTCGGCCTGTGCGCGCCGGTCATCGTCCGGCTGCTGGGCCGGATGGTGCCAATGCTCAACCGGCACGCGGTGTTCCTGCCGGCGTCCGGGCTGGTCGGCGCCCTCGTGGTGATCCTCGCGGACGCCCTCGTGCGGGCCGTGCTCGGTGCCGAGGCCGGGGTCGAGATCCCCACCGGTGTGGTCACCACGATCGCCGGAGCGGTGGTGCTGGTGCTGCTCGCCCGCCGACTGCGGGACGCCGGCCCGACCCGTCAGCCGCCCGGCGCCGGCGTGGGGGTGCGCAGCCGCCGCCGCTTCTGGATCGTGCTCGCCGCCTGCTCGGCGCTGGCCGCCGGCACGCTGCTGCTGGGGATGCTGGCCGGCCACACCTGGCTGCGCACCGGCGACATCGGGCTGTGGCTGTCCGGCCAGGGGCCCTCGTTGGTGCGGTTCGCGCTGGACGAGCGGGCCCCCCGGGTGGTGGCCGCGATGGTCGCCGGCGGGGCGATCGCGCTGGCCGGCGCGTTGACCCAGGCGACCTGCCGCAACCCGCTGGCAGAGCCCGGCCTGCTCGGCATCACCGCGGGCGCCGGCCTCGGCGCGGTGATCGTGGTGACCGGTGGCAGCACCGAGGGCGCATCCAACACAGTGATCCTGACCGCCGCGATGGTCGGCGCGTTGGTCGCGTTCGCCCTGGTCTACGGCTTGACCTGGCGCGGCGGGTTGAGCGCGGACCGGTTGGTGCTGATAGGTATCGGCGTCTGGTACGGAGCGACCGCGCTGACCACGCTGCTGCTGGTCCGGGGGAATCCTTGGGACACTCCGCGCATTTACACCTGGCTGTCCGGCACCACCTACGGCCGCACCTGGGCCCAGATCGTGCCGGTCGCCGTGGTGTTGGCGCTCGCCCTGCCGCTGGCCTTCGCGGTGCGCCGGGAGCTGGACCTGCTGGCGCTGGACGAGGACACCCCGCGGCTGGTCGGGGTCCGGCTCGAGCGGGTCCGGCTGTCCGTGCTGCTGCTGGCGGCCCTGCTGGCCGCGACCTCGGTGGCCGCGGTCGGCGTCGTCGGCTTCCTCGGCCTGGTCGCCCCGCACGCGGCCCGCGCGCTGGTCGGCGGCCGGCACTCCCGGGTGATCCCGGTGTCGGTGCTGCTGGGTGCGGTGCTGCTCGGCCTGGCCGACGCGGTCGGCCGGTCGGTGATCGCCCCGGCACAGATCCCGGCCGGGCTGATGGTCGCGTTGATCGGTGCGCCCTACTTCGTCTACCTGCTTGCCCGCTCGCGGGCCCGTGCTTGACACACCCGTCGGCCGAGCTTGCGAGGCCGCCAATCCCTCCCCGAAGCACAAGGAGTTCTGCCCGCATGATCCCCGTCGTGGTGCTGGCCACCGTCGATCCCGTGCTGCGCGAGACCGCCGTGTTCTCGCTGCTGACCGACCTGCCCGGCACCGGCGTCATCAGCCAGGACCTCGACCCGGGGGCCGGCACACTGCGCCGGGTGGTCGGCGACGAGTACGGCGTCGTCGAGGACGTGACCCGGCCCGCCGAGCGCGGCTGCCCGGGCTGCGTCCTGCGGGAGGACGCGCTGCCCGCCCTCGGGGCGATGGTCGACTCCGGACGGTGGCAGCGGATCGTGCTCGCCCTGCCGGTCTCCGCCGCCACCGTGCCGGCCGCCCGGCCGCTGGCCGACCCGGCGGCGCGACGTCAGCTCGGCATCGGCCTCGCCTGCGTCGTCTGCGTCATCGACGCCGACCGGGCGGAGTCCGACCTGATGGGCGCGGAACTCATCGATGACCGGGGGCTGGCGCTGACCGCGGGGGACCGCCGGTCGGTCGGCGAGGCGCTGGCCGCCCAGCTCGCCCATGCCGACCTCGTGCTCGCCACCGGCGCCGACCCCGTCGGGCTCACCCTCGTCGACCACCTGCGCGGTCGGCGCAGCGCCCGCGCGGAGCTGTTCGACACCCGGGCCCGCGAGCTGTTTGTCACCCGGCACTCCGCCCGGCAGGCGGCCGCCCGGGTGGATCCGCGGTGGTTGACTCCGCCGACCGTGCCCGACGCGCACGGCGTCTGGACGCTGGACCTGGACAGCGACCGGCCTGTGCATCCCGAGCGGTTCCTGCGCCGGCTTGCCGACCTGGCCGGCGGACGTGTCCGCACCCGCGGCCGGTTCATGCTGCCGACCCGGCCGGGTCGGCTCGGCGTCGTCGACGGCACCGGTGGGCACCTGTCGATCGGTGACGCTGGCCGGCACGGGTTCGCCGCCTCCACCCGGATGGTGGTCACCGGTGTCGGTGACGGGTGCGTGGATCGCCGGCGCGCGTTCAACGAGATGCTGCTCACCGGGGCCGAACTCGCCGGTGGCGACGACTGGTCACGCGTCGACGACGGCCTGGACGACTGGCTCGGCCTCCGGTAGGCGCCTGGTTGGGCCACCTCGGCCACTCCTCCGGTCGATGACGGGACATCCGTCGAAATTCGCCGGCGCTTCCAACAGATGGAAGTCATCCGTTGACCCCCCGTGCGCGAGCCGCGAAGGTAGTGCCACCACCACGTCAGGCAGGGAGCGGAGTTCCGGTTCCCTGCCTTCCCGCCAACGTCGTTGCGAAAGGTGTTGTCCGTGAACGGATCCCAACCTCTCAATCCGCGCGCCCAGTATGCCGGCTGGGTCTCGCCGCTGTGCTGGATCGCGGTCGCCCTGGAGGGGTTCGACCTGGTCGTCCTCGGGGTCGTGCTGCCCGCGCTGCTCAAGTACGACGACTGGGGCCTGAACCCGAACTCGGCGTCGTTGATCTCGGTGGTCGGTCTGCTCGGCGTGATGGCCGGCGCCCTGACCGTGGGCACCATCAGCGACATCATCGGCCGCCGGCAGACGATGCTGTGGACGGTGATCAGCTTCTCGATCCTCACCCTGGCCTGTGCCTTCGCGCCGAACCCGGTGATCTTCGCGGCGCTGCGGTTCCTGGCCGGTCTTGGCCTGGGCGGCGTGCTGCCCACCGCGCTGGCGCTGATCAACGAGTATGCGAACGCCGGCCGCGGTGGCCGGGCGACCACCACCATGATGACCGGCTATCACGTCGGTGCGGTGCTGACGGCGCTGCTGGGCATCATCGTCATCGAGCCGTGGGGCTGGCAGTGGATGTTCATCATCGGCGCCCTGCCGGCGATCGTCCTGGTGCCCCTGATGATCAAGTACCTGCCCGAGTCCAATGCGTACCTGCAGGCCAAGGCCGGTCTCGCCCCGGTCGCCGCGCAGGCGGACAAGCCGGCGAAGAAGCAGTCCAAGAACCCGATCGGCATGCTGTTCCACCACGGTCTTGGCCGGTCCACCATCGCGTTCTGGGTCGCCTCGTTCATGGGCCTGCTGCTGGTGTACGGCCTGAACACCTGGCTGCCGCAGATCATGCGGGAGGCCGGCTACGAGCTCGGCGCTGCGTTGGCGCTGCTGCTGGTGCTCAACGTGGGTGCGGTGCTGGGTCTGCTGGTGGCCGGTCAGGTCGCCGACAAGATCGGCACCAGGCGCTCCTCGATCGGCTGGTTCGCCGTCGCCGCGCTGTTCCTGGCCCTGCTGTCGGTCAAGCTGCCCGGCATCGGCGTCTACATCAGCGTGCTGCTGGCCGGCATGTTCGTGTTCAGCGCCCAGGTCCTGGTCTACGCCTACGTGGCGCATGTCTATCCGGCCGGCGCCCGCGGCACCGCCCTGGGCACCGCCGCCGGCGTCGGACGGCTGGGCGCCATCACCGGCCCGCTGATCACCGGCGTCATGCTCACCGCCGGCGTCGCCTACCCGTGGGGCTTCTACCTGTTCGCCGTGGTCGCCGCCATCGGTGCGCTGGCGATCTTCTTCGTCGACCGCGACCCCACACCGGCCGAGCCGCTGCCGCTGACCGAGGACGACGCCGAGCACGTCACCCACACCCACCACGGCCACGACACGCACTGACCCGGTTCGCCCGAGCGACCCACCACCACCTCTTCCTTTCCGACTTCCTTTCCGACTTCCCTTCCGAACCCGGAGGCACCCATGTCCACCCCTGAAATCCTCAAGACCCGTGTCGGCATTGTCGGCGGCGGTCCCGCCGGCCTGATGCTGTCCCACCTGCTGGCCAAGTCCGGCATCGACAACATCGTGGTGGAGAAGCGCGATCACGAGACGATCCGGACCACTCACCGGGCCGGCATTCTCGAGCACGGCAGCGTGTCGATGCTGGTCGACTCCGGTGTCTCGGACCGGGTGTTGACCGCCGGCTACAAGCACGAGGGCATCGACCTGCGGTTCGGCGGCAAGAGCCACCGGATCGACTTCACCGACCTGGTCGGCGAGGCGGTGTGGCTGTACCCGCAGAACGAGGTGTTCGTGGACCTGGCCGCGGCGCGGGAGCGGGACGGCGGGCAGGTGTTCTACTCGGTCAGCGACACGGCGGTGTCGGACCAGATCACCGACACCCCGAAGATCGCCTTCACCGACACCGACGGCAACGCGAAGGAGGTTCACTGCGAGATCCTCGTCGGCGCCGACGGCTCACAGGGCATCTGCAAGTGGTCGATCCCGCAGGACGACCGGGTGGACAACTTCGTCGAGTACCCGTTCGCCTGGTTCGGCA
>JBIOVW010000294.1:0-13356 GCA_044867945.1 Nakamurella sp.
CAGTGGTACGTCCGGAGAGGGACCGCGCAGGTCCTTGAAATACCCCGGCCCGAACAGCTTGGCCGGGAAGATCTTCACCGCCGCGGCGCCCAGGTCGACCGCGGCCTGCACCTCGGTCGGCGTGAGAGCGCCGATGAGCACGGGGACGTCGGCTTCACTGGCGACGGCGGCAACCTCAGGACGCAGGCCCGGCGTGACCAGGAACCGGGCGCCGGCATCGATCGCCTGCTTGGCCTGGTCGCCGGTCAGCACGGTGCCCACCCCGACGAGGAAACCCGCCCCGGACGCGACGGCGATGTGCCGCAGCACATCGGGCGTGGTGAAGGTCAGTTCGACGGCCCGGATCCCGCCGTCGCTCAGCGCCTGCGCCAGCGCGGCGGCGTCGGGAATGTCGGGCGCCCGCACGACGGTGAGCGCGCGGTCCTCGGAGATGGTCCTGATCGCGTCCGGAACGGTCATGACACCGTGCGTCCTTCCTTGTCCAGCCGAAGGGCCCGACCGGACAGCTGTCCGGTCGGGGTGGAATCGTCGATGGCGAAACGCCCGTTGACGAGGACGTATCGGATCCCGGCCGCCCGCTGCCGCGGTTCGGTGAAGGTGGCCGTGTCGGCGATCGTGGCCGGGTCGAACAGCACCAGGTCGGCGGCGTAGCCCTCCCGGACGAGGCCGCGGTCGGCCAGTTTCAGCCGGTTCGCCGGGCGGCCGGTCAGGTGTGCCACGCACTCCTCGAGGCCGAGCAGGCCCAGCTCGCGGCTGTACCGGGCGAGATAGCGGGGGAAGGTGCCCCACGCCCTCGGATGCGGCCGGTCGCCGACGAGGATGCCGTCGCTGCCGCCCATGTGCACCCGGTGCTGCATGATCGTCTGCACGTTCTCCTCGTGCCCGACGTGCTGCAGGATCGTGGTTGCCAGCTGGTCCCGGCGCAGCAGGTCGAAGAAGACCTCGGTGCCCGAACGCTTCTCGCGGTCGGCGAGGTCGGCCACGGTGGAGCCGACGGTGTCGGCGAGTTCCGGGTTGCCCACCCCGCTGATCTGGATGGTGTCCCACTCGACGGTGACGCCGTGGCAGCCGTCCGATCCTGTCTCCTCGACGTTCACCCGGATCCGCTCGCGGAAGTCGGGGTCGTCCAGGCGTTCGAGCAGCACGTCGGGACCGCCTGACGACGACCAGCTGGGCAGCAAGGCGGACAACGTCGTGCAGCCGGGCAGGTACGGATAGGTGTCCAGGCTGATGTCACACCCGTCGGCCAGCGCCCGGTCCACCAGGTCCAGGAACTCCGGTGCGCGGCCGGCGTTCTCGGCGAAGTTCATCGTCGCGTGGGTCAGGTGCACCGGGCACCCGGTGGACCGGGCCAGGTCGAGCATCTCGGCGTAAGCGTCCAGCGCCCCCGCGCCGTACGAGCGGGTGTGCGGGCAGTAGTAGCCGCCGTGCGCCGCGACCACCTCGCACAGCGCGGCGAGCTCGCCGGTGTCCGCGTACATGCCCGGGGTGTAGGTCAGCCCGCTGGACATGCCGACCGCGCCGGCCAGCAGGCTCTCGTCGAGAATATCCCGCATCCGGTCGATCTCGTCCGCGGTGGCGGGCCGGTCGTCCGGGCCGACGACGAGCAGCCGCAGCGTGCCCTGCGGCACCAGGTAGGCCGCGTTGGTGGCGATGCCGGCATCCAGGCGGTCCAGGAACTCGCCGACGGTCCGCCAGGAGAAGTCGAAATCGGCGGGATTGCCGTTCCAGCCGGCGATCTGCCGGCGGACCTGGGCGAGCGCGGCGTCGTCGACCGGGGCGTAGGACAGTCCGTCCTGGCCGAGGACCTCGGTGGTGACACCCTGGCTGACCTTGGCGACGTGCTCGGGGGCGATCAGGATCTGCAGGTCGGAGTGGGCATGCATGTCGATGAAGCCGGGCGCGACGATAAGGCCGGTCGCGTCGACGGTTCGCGCGGAGGTCAGGTCGGCGGTGTCGCCGATGTGCACGATGGTCGAGCCGGCGATCGCCACGTCGCCCCGATAGCGCGTCCCGCCCGTGCCGTCGACGACGGTGCCGCCGGACAGGATCAGGTCGACGGTCGACCCGGAGGAGGTTGTTGGATTGGTCATGACGTCCTTGTCGTGTCCGAGACTGAGCTGTTTCGAGGTCCCTTTCCGTGGGCCGGTGTCAGAAATAGGTGCTGATCATGTCCACCACCCGCGGGTCGGCCGCGGCGTGGTCGTCGACCAGCGGAATCAGGCGCCATTTGTCGAACGCCGTGCACGGATGCGAAAGGCCGAGCCGGAGAACTGTTCCCACCCCGAGATCGGCCGCCTGGGCGGCCGGGAAGCGCAGGAAGCCGTGCTGGTCGTTGAGTGCGGTGACCTGCGCCCCGGCCAGAATCGCTGCGCTTTCCTGCGCGGTGCGCCCGACGATCGCCTGCGGGATCGGCAGGCCCTCGTCGAATGGCAGGTCCCGTTTGCCGGCGTCGAACAGGGCGAGACCGGGTTCGGGGGTGGACACGATGGTGACCAGGGCGTGCATGGCCGATTCGAAGTGGTCCGGCTCGCTGCGGGCCGGGCCGTCCAGCGGGGAGATGCCGCGGTAGAAGCCGTCGTCGTGAATCAGGTAGGCGCCTGAGCGCAGCACCACGGCGGTCGGGATACCCCGGACGCCCTGCCCGTCCACCAGCCCGGCCAGCTCGTCGGCGACCAGGTCGAAGTAGGCGCTGCCGCCGGCGGTGACGACGGCCCGCTCCGTCTGGTACAGACCCGCCGCCGCGATCCGCGAGTGCAGCTCGGCGACCTGACGGAGGTAGCCGCGGACCGCGGCCAGCCCGTGTTCGGAGCGGTCATGGGCCAACGCACCCTCGTAGCCGCCGGCCCCGGCGAGCCGCAGGAGCGGCGCCGCGGCCACCGCCTCCGCGATCCGCATGGCCTCCTCGACCGTGCGCGCGCCGGTCCGGCCGCCGTCACCGCCCAGTTCGACGATGACGTCGACGGGACGGGCCGCGCCCCGAGCGGTCAGTGCATCCTGCAGGATCCGGACCGCGTCCAGGCTGTCCACCCAACTGCTGAACCGGAATGCCGGGTGCGCGTCGAGCTCCGCGGAGATCCAGGCGATCCCGGCCGGGGAGACCAGTGTGTTGGCCAGCATGATCGTCTCGACGCCCGCCGCCCTGGCCAACTGGACCTGCCACGGCGTGGCCAGGGTCAGCCCGACCGCGCCATGTTCGAACAGCCGATCCCACATCGTCGGGGACATCGTGGTCTTGCCGTGTGGCGCCAACTCGAGTCCGCGGGCGGCGGTCCAGCGATTCATCGCAGCGAGGTTGCGGTCCAACACCGAGGCGTCGATGGTCAGCACCGGGGTGGCGAATTCGGCCAGCCGCGGCGAGGCCGCCAGCGCCTGACCGACGGTGCGTCCCCAGAAGGCGGCGGGAACCGACTTGTGCTGCGGTCCGATCACCACGGCGTGATCCTGGCCGAGCGCGCGACCCTCCTGGGCCGGTGCGGCTGCCGATCGGCCGAAGCCGGTGGCGGCGGTTGACTGGGCGGACATCTGCGGCGACTCCTATGCTTCGTGCTACGTGACCGAGCGGTCACGTTCTGCAGACCCCGTTGCATTATGTGCAACGGCTGTTGCGCATGACGTTGCGATAGTTGTAACATTCCCGTTCGATGCGGTCAATGCCTCGGAAACGGACTGCATTTCGCATCTCGAACAAACAATTGCCGGACGAAAGGTGCCGCCCATGCCTCGTGCCGTGTGTCTCGGAGAGGGACTTGTCGTTCTCGTGGCCCGGCAGGCCGGCCCGCTGGAGGATGCGACGGACTTCGACCGGTCCGCGGGCGGTGCGGAGGTCAACGTGGCCGGTGTGCTGTCTGCGCTCGGGGTGCGGGCCTGTTGGGTGTCCCGGGTCGGCGACGACGGATTCGGCCGGTACCTGGTCCGGTCGGTCGCCGACCGCGGCATCGACGTGAGCGCGGTCGAGGTCGATCCGGACCGACCCACCGGCATCTACATCAAGGAACGGGGCGGCAGCACCGGGCTGCCCACCGACCTCGGTGCGGGCAACAGCCGAATGCACTACTTCCGGCGGGAGTCGGCGGCCAGCGCCATGGGCCCTGCCTTCCTGGAGGCCGGTCCGGCGCGGCTGCTCGCCGACGCGGACCTGGTGCACCTGACCGGAATCACCCCGGCGCTGTCGTCCTCGGCGGCCGAGCTGACCCGCGATCTCGTTCGTCGTCCCCGGTCCGGCGGCCTGATCAGCTTCGATCTGAACTTCCGGCCCCTGCTGTGGGGTGACCGGGTCGGGCAGGCTGCCGAGGTTCTCGCCGAGATCACCCGGAGCGTCGACGTCGCCCTGATGGGCGCCGATGAGGCGTTCGCGGTGTGGGGCCTGGAAGGGGCCGAGGCCATCAGGGCTGCCTTCCCCGGGCCGCGGCATCTGGTGATCAAGAATGGCGGCGGACGGGTCACTGTGTGCGACGGACCGGACCGGGTCGACATCCCCGCCCTGCGCGTGGACATCGTCGAGCAGATCGGTGCGGGCGACGCCTTCGCCGGCGGGTACCTCGCCGGGCTGCTGCGCGGACTGGCTGTCCGCGAACGGACCCGGCTTGCGCACCTGTCCGCTGCGGCCGTGCTGACCAGCCAGGCCGATCACCACAGGCTGGACTGGGATGATGCGGTGCAGCAGGCCCTGACCTGTGGCGAGCAGGACTGGTCGGAGCTGCGCGTCGGCCACGCCGGGGTGCCGGCCGCGCTTGCCGAGCAGTTCGGAAAGCGGGTCGACATGTGAGCGACTGAGAGGTAGGGCGACGACGTGAGCCAGAGCCTGGCCCGTGCGATGCGGATGATGATCAGCATGTCCGAGGGTGACTGTTCCCTCGAACAGCTGGCCGACGAGCTGGGCGTGCACAAGTCCACCGCGTTGCGGCTGCTGCGAACGCTGGAGGACGAGCGGTTCGTCCAGCACGACAGCGCGCATCGGTACCGGCTGGGTACCCGGCTGTTCGAACTGGCCAACCGCGCGCTCGAGCAGCGCACCGTCCGCACGGTCGCCCATCCGCGCCTGGCGGAGCTGAACCGGGCGACGTCGCAGACCGTGCACCTCGCGGTGTACGAATCCGGCCAGGCGGTTTACGTGGACAAGTTCGACTCCATGCACTCCCTGCGGATGTACTCGCGGGTCGGGCTCACCGCGCCGCTGCACTGCACTGCGGTCGGCAAGGTGCTGGTGGCCGGCCTGCCACCGGCCGAGCGGGAGGCAGTCGCCGCGCGGATCGACTATGTGCCGATGACCAGCAGAACCTTGCGCAGCCCCACTGCCTACCTGGCCGAACTGAAGAAGGTGGCCGAGCAGGGCTTCGCCGCGGACCACGAGGAACACGAGTCGTTCGTCAATTGCGTCGGGGTCCCGATCCGGGACGGCACCGGCGCGGTCGTCGCGGCGATGTCGCTGTCGGTGCCCAACGTCGTGCTCGACCAGCAAGGTGTGCTCGATCTGCTCCCGCTGGTCAAGGACACCGCCGATGCCATATCAGCCGATCTCGGCTGGCAATCACCCACTATCCGAAAGGTTCAAGCATGACCGGTAAGACCCGCATCCTGAGCGCCGAGGCGCCGGCACCCGCCCACACCTTCTCCCAGGGAATGCGCAAGGGCCCGATCCTGCAGGTGTCCGGACAGGGCCCGGTCGACGCGGCCACCAACGAGTACCTGTTCCCCGGTGACGTTGCCGCGCAAACCACCCAGACTCTCGGCAACGTGCTGGCCGTCGTTCAGGAGGGCGGCGCCAGCTTCGACGACATCGTCATGCTGCGGGTCTACCTGACCAAGCGGGAGGATTTCGCGGTGATGAACGATGCATACGGCGCGTTCGTCGAGAAGCACTCCGGTGACGGTGTCCTGCCGTGCCGGACCACGGTGTTCACCGGCTTGCCCAGGGCGGAGATGCTGGTGGAGATCGACGCGATGGCGGTCCTGGATCGGTAGGGCTTCGCCGTCAGGCCCACACCTGCACGAGCAGTTCCAGCAACTCGTCGGCGTCGAACGATCGGGGATTCGGGTAGGGCGCGACGGCGACCCGCTCGGCGACCGCCCGGAGGCCTTCCCGCGGCACGCCGAGCGCCCGCAGTGTGGTGGGACCGTCGTAGCCGTCGGCGATCTCGGCCACCGCGGCCACCGGGTCGGCCCCCACGACCCGCTGCAGCCGGACGGTCGCCGCCGGCGCGGCGGGCAGGTTGAACGCCATCACGTGCGGGAGCAGCATCGCGTGCAGTTCGGCATGCGGCAGGTCGAACGTGCCGCCCAGGGCGTGCGCCAGCTGGTGGTGCAGCCCCATCCGGGTCTGCGCCAGGCACAGGCCGGCCAGCCAACCGGCGGACTGCAGTCGTCGGCGACCCACCAGGTCCGCGCCGTCGGTGAGCACGTCGGGCAGGGACGACAGAAGAAGATCGAACGCCTCCGTGGCCAGCGCGTCCGACAGCGCGGTGGCGTCCGGCGCCCACAACGCCTCCACGGCGTGGGCGAGCGCGTTGAGGGCGCTGGTCCGGGTGAGCCCGCCGGGCATGCTCACGGTGAGTTCCGCGTCGTAGACCACGGTGCCCGGTGCCAGGGCCGGGTCGCGGCGGGTCGTCTTCACACCGTTCTCGGTCTCGCCAAGGACCCCGGTCACCTCGGAACCCGCGTAGGTGGTCGGCACGGCGATCTGCGGCACCCCGGTCCGCGCGGACACCGCCTTGGCCAGCCCGATCGCCGACCCGCCACCGATCGCCACGACGGCATCTGCGCCGGTCTCCTCGATCAGGTTCATGGCGTCGGCGGTGACCGCGACCGGGGTGTGCGCGACCGGCCGGTCGAACCGGGCGGCCACCCGTCCACCAAGAGCATCGGCCAGCTCATCGCCGGCCACCGTCGCCGATCGCGTGGCCACCAGCAGAACCCGCCCCACGCCCAGACGCTCGACCTCGGTCGGGATGTCGTGCCGCGAGCCGGGCCCGGTCAGCACCCGACAGGCGAGCAGCCGGGTGACGGCGGCCACCGTCATGACGACTCCTCGCGATGCAGCACGACCGGGAAGTCCGCATGGCGGAACGGGTTCGGTAGACCGGCCGCCGCGGCCCTGGTCGGGTCATGCACCGGCAGGAAGTCGATGATGAGGCTTTCCTTGACCCCGAACACCGCGTCGGAGGTCAGATACGGGCTGCCCTTGACGAAAATGTGCGTGGTCAGCGTGCGGAGGCCGGGTGCGGAGATCTCGAAATGCACGTGGGCGGGCCGGAACTCGTGCCGGCCGGTGGCCGTGAGCAGCTCGCCGACCGGCCCGTCGACCGGTATCGGGTAGTGCGCGGGAATGATCGACCGGAAGTGGAACCGGCCGTCGCCGTCGGTGGTGAACAGGCCACGCAGCTCGCCCTGCGGCAGCTCGCCGGGCCTTTGCACGTCGTAGAAGCCGTTCGCGTTGGCCTGCCAGACGTCCACGGTGGCGCCGGCCACCGGCGCTCCGTCGTCGTCGACGACCCGGCCGGTGATCAGGCACGGCTCGCCGGGCTCGCCGGAGACGTTGATGTCGTCACCGAGTTCCCGGGCTGGGGAGGCGACGATGTGGAAGGGCCCCTCCACGGTGGCCTCGGTCAGCGCACCCTCGGCCTCGTTGTTCAGGGACTCCACCAGCATGGACACGCCGAGCACGTCGGAGAGCAGGATGAACTCCTGCCGGACGTCGTCGCACTTGCGGCCGGTGGCGGTGAGGAATCCGATGGCGGACTCCCACTCGTCGACGCTCACGTGGACGTCCTTGACGAAGGCGTGCAAGTGGGTGACAAGGCTTTCCAGGATCTCGCGCAGCCGCGGGTCGGCGGTGTCGCGGAAGCTGGCAGCGACGATCTCCGCGGAGCGGTCGACCTCGAAGAGCGCCGATGCCGGCCGCGTGCCGGTCTCCGGTTCGGGAATGTGGATGGTCATGGGTGTCTCCGGGAGTCATCGGCGGTCGCGGCGTCGGGACCGCCGCCGACCATATTCGTCCGGTTTGCCGCCGCCGACCACCCGTCGGTTTCGTCCGGCTGTGGGCGGGCCGGCACCACCGCGGGGCAGCCCAGCCGACGCGGATAGTTGGCCGCCGCGCGGTGACCCGAGTAGGGTCCGCGGCGACCTCCGATATCCGGTGGCCATGCAGACGGATCGTCCCGGATCTCGGAGCCGGCGGCGGAATCGGCGCCCGGGACCGGTGCTCGGAGGTTGCCGTGGACGTTCGCTGGATCACTCGGACGGGCATGTCCGAGGTGCCGCCCACGCAGATCAGGGACTTCATCGCCAGGGACGACGGCATCCTGTGGGCACATCTGCAGCACGACGACGAGTTCGGAATGAGCGTGCTGATCATGACGGTGGCACCGCGCCCGGAGGATCTCCAGGAGGTGGCCAGCCGAACGCCGGTGCCCAGGCTGCACATGTACCCGGATCACCATTTCAGCGCCATCAACGGCCTCGTCCGGGGCACCGACGGCCTGCTGCACCTCCAGCCGCTGAAGGTGTTCCTCACTCCACGGGTGCTCTGGACGGTCTTCGGACCGGCGACGCAGGCACTGACCCCCGAGGCGGTCGTCCGCGACCTGGAGATCGTCCGGCGTCAACTGGCGGACGGGGATATCCGGCCGGGAACAACGTTCGAGTTGATCGCGGCCATCCGAGCGGTGATGGTTCGCGGCCAGGAGGACCTGATCGCAACGGGCGCAAGGCGGGTCGCCGACCTTGAGGGACGGGCGTCGTCCGGTGACCCCGTCACCGCCGAAGCGGTGCTGCAGGACCTGTCGAAGCTCGGGCACGACCTGCAGACGATCCGGATCAACGCCGCCCAGACCTACGAGCTGTACGACAATCTGATCGACACGCTGGCGGTCGACTCGAACGTGCTGCAGCTGGACACCCGGCGGCTGGCCCTGCTCCGCCAGCAGTACGGCCATCTGAAGAACTCCGCGGAAATGGAGCGCGACTATCTGCGGGAAGTGCTGGAGATGTTGCAGACCCGGCTGTCCAACGAGCTGAACAGGTTCGTGCGGAGAATAACCGCCTACGGCACGATCGCGATCTCATGGACGGTCGTCGCCGGTGTGTACGGCATGAACTTCGCCAACATGCCGGAGCTGAACTGGAGCCTGGGGTACCCCGGGGCGATCGGTCTGATGCTGCTGTTGAGTGTGATCCTGTTTACGCTGTTCCGCCGGCATCACTGGTTGTGACCCCCCGCTCGACGCGAGGTCATGGGGTTCGCCAACGCTCCCACGCCGCCTGCCGCGAGACGCCCGCGATATCGGCGACCCCGGCCCACGAGCTGTTCCCGGCGGTCGCCCGGGCCGCCACGCCCACGCTCTCGCCGACCACCCGGGTCAGCCGGAGCAGGTGGCCGAATGCGCCGCGCCGGGCCAGCTCGGTGACGGCAGCCTCGGCCAGAACGGCCAGCTCGTCCGTGCCGACCTGAGCCAGGTCGTCCGCTCTTCCCATCGCCCGGATCCCTTCCCGCCGCCTGCCGATCGACCGGATCGACCGGATCGACCGGATCGACAATGCCGGAACGGGCGGACTCCCTCAAGGCGCCGCGTCGACGCACGGCAAGTAGATCGCCTGATGGGTGCCGCCCGGCGAGTCGAAGTCGACCCGCCATCGAGAACCGGGCCAGACGAAGTCGACGAAGCCGGCCCGGGGCCGGTACGCGGCGGTGTACATGGTGCCGAAGCCGCGATGGAACTCGCTGTTGTACAGCGGGGCTCGCAGGAACGCAGCGACGGTCGCCGCCCGGTCGGGGTGGGTGTCGAGCAGGTCGAACAGCGCCCGCTGCCGTTCGACGCTGCGGAACCGGGCGGCGTGGGCCGGGTCCACCGGGACGGTGCCGGGGTGGTTGGTGACCGCGGGTAGATCGAACACCTCGGGCTCGGCGCCCGGCCTGACCAACACCGTGGCCGTTTCGGTCCGGTCGACCAGCATCAGGTTGTAGGCCATGTGCACGGGTACCCGGCCCAGCACGGCGACCGCCTCGGCCACGGTCCCGGCGGTCTCCAGCAGGTACCGGACGACCAGGGGGATCCCGAAACCCGTTCCGGCGCCCCGCTGCCCGGCGAAGGTCAGGGAGACCGCGAGGCCGTCGTCGTTCATCCCGTCGAGCAGCCCCCACAGGCAGTCACCGGATCCGATGACCCGTCGGTCGGTGAAACGGCTGGAATAAATCACTCTTTCGCACAGTTCGGCGTGGTAGTCGTAGTTGCGGACCAGCATCGGATCGGGGCCGGGTAGCGCGAGCTGGGAGCACCCGGGCGCGAACGCGGGCGGGTCGTACAGGGTCAGCATCCGGGCGGCCGTGACGTCCTGTCCGGCCAGGTCGACCAGCGAGGTCCAGGTCGGCATCAGCTCGGGCATGAAGCGCTCCAGCGCGTCGCGCGCCGCCGGCAGGGTGGGTCGCGCCGCATCGCCATCCTGCAGGTACCAGGACCGATAGCCGGGCCACACCGCGTGGAACAGCCGGCGCCAATGCTCGCCGGGGGCGTCTTCCCGGATCAGGTGGAAGGTGAGTTCGGACATGTGTCAAGGTTTACCTGACAGCTCCCATCTGTCAAGGACAGCTTGACACCTGTTGGATCATGCGGTCGCCGCCCCGCGCGGGCTACCGTTGATCGATGGTTCAGGCACCGTTCGTCGGGCGCCGACGAGAACTTGCCGACCTGGCACGGCTGCTCGACCGGTGCCGGGTACGGTCCGAGCCGGTTGTTGCTCTTGTGACCGGTGAGGCCGGCATCGGCAAGACCCGGCTGCTGCGGGAGTTGTGCGACGCCAGGCTGCATGGTCGGAATCGGCACGCGGTGCACGGGTACGAAATGGAACGAATGGTGCCGCTCGCCGCCGCTGCCGGTCTGCTGGAATCGCTGATCGACGTGGCCGGCGAGGGCGTGCGGCTTGCGGCCCTCCTGGGAGACACGGCCCAACCCGGTGATCGCCTACGCCTGTTCGAGGCGGCTCGTCGATGCATTGTCGCCGAACCGCCGACGATCGTGGTGGTCGACGATCTGCAATGGGTGGACGAGATCAGCGTTGCCCTGGTCCATTACCTGCTTCGGGCAGCGGTTTCGGCGAATCTCCCGCTTGCCTTCCTCGTCGCCACGCGGCCCGGCGACGCGGTTTTCGCCTTCGCTGAGGCAGCCGGTCGCGTGCTCGACGGACCGGATCGGGTGTCCATCGTGGATCTGGGGCCGCTGGACCGCGAGGATGGTGTACGACTTGTCTTTGCGCTGATTCCGGACCTGGGAGCCGTCGCAGCAGAAGGTTTGTGGGAGCGTTCCGGCGGCAGCCCGTTCTGGCTGACGACCGCGGTTCAGCGAGCCGACCCGACCGGCCGGAGCGAGCTGGGACTGCGGTTACGCACCATGGATGCGGACGCCCTTGAGCTGACCGCCCTGCTGACGCTGTCACCAGCTCCATCAGCCATCCAGGTACTTCGGAAGATCTTCGACTGGCCGGAACCGCGCTGGAAGGCGGCCGTTGACGCGCTTGCCCGGCGTGGCCTGGTCGGAGTCACCGACACCACGATCGCATTGGTCCACGACGTCGTTCGGGATGCCGCGCTCGGCGTCCTGACGCCCCAGCAGGTTCGACTCGCCCATGGGCGCCTGGCCGAGCATCTGCGCGGATCGGCGCAGGACGACGTGCAAACGCTGCGCCGTGCGCTGTCCCATGAACTGGCGGCCGGCCGGGACGGCGCGGACCTGGCCCTGGATATCCTGCGCGCCCGCCACCGCGGTCTGCTCGGTGAGGCGGATCTTGCGGAGTTCGGGATCATCGCGAACACCAGAGAGGCGAACGGGGATCGGTCGGCGGCGCATCGTCTGCACGCCGAACTGGCGCGCGTCTCGGCCGAGCTGGGCCGGCCCGATATGGCCGCCGACCACTGGCAGTGGCTGACCTTGGACGCATCGACGCAGTTGGCGGCCGCCCGGTCCGCGCTGTTCGGCTCGATCGCCGCCCTGCTCGCCGGCGATCGCCCGCGAGCGTTGTCGCTGCTCGCCATGGTCAACACCGGGGACCTGAGCGACCCGGCACTGCTGGCCCGCTACCACGCGCATCTGTCCGAGTTGCACGGCGACAGCACGGCGGCGTCGGAGGAACCGATGCGACGGGCCACGGACCTGGCGATCGGACTTGCGCAGGCGAACGGCGGTGTGCAGAACCTGACCCCGGATGCCCGCACCGGCTATCTGGCCGCCTACCAGGCCGCGTACTACTTCGAGCTGCGCAACGACCGCCCGCTGGGCATGTTGGCGCACGCCGACCAGATGGCGCGGGCCTCTGACACCGTCGAGACGCGGCTGCGCGCATCGCTGCTGCGGGTGCTACCGCTGCGGCTGCTGGCCCGGTACGCGGAGGCGGAGAGCACCGCTCGCACCGTCCGGGTGGCGGCGGTGCGCGAGCAGTTCACCGGTCTGGCCTTCCTCTCCGGATACCTTCAGGCGCTGTGCCTGTACAGCCTGGGCCGGCTCGAAGCCGCCCGGGCGGCCGCCGTCGACTCCGGCGCCCTTGCCGACCGGGCGCCGGTGGTCGTCCCGAGCTGGCTGTCCGCGGCCTGGATCCACGCACTGATCCCGGAGATCACCGTGTCCACGGACGGCTGGGCTGCCGCCCAACCGGCGTTCGACAAGCTGATCGACGCCGAACCGAACCCGCATTTCCGCCTCCACATCCGGACCGGCGCCGCCCAATGGGCTTCGCGCCTGGGCGGTGCCGATGTCGTGGCACAGGCGGCGTTGTGGGCCGAGGACGGCGCCCACGACGCCGCCATCGCCGGCTGCCTTCGCTGTGCCGCCGAGCAACACCTTCGGTCGGCCGAGGTGTATGCCCGGGTCGGACGGCCCGAGAAGGCGCGGACCCTGCTCGACACGTGGGATCGTGACCACCCGACGCCCATCGGGCAGGCCAACCTCTGGCGCGCACGCGCGGAAGGACTTGTTGACCTGCTTTGTCACCCCGACCGTGCTGCGCCATCGCTGGATCGGGCTCGCTCGGTAGCGGCGGAGGCCGGCGCCAAGCTCGAACTCGTTTGGTGCGACCTCGACCTCGGCGCCGCACTGGCCGACACCGAACCGCTCCGCGCCATCGAGGTGCTGCACCGCACCGCCGACGAGGCCGCCGCGATCGGGGCCGGCAGCGAGGAGCGACGGGCCCAGCAGATGCTCCGCCGGCTCGGCGTCCGCACCTGGCGACCGAGCAGGCCGGTCTCCCAGACTCCGAACGGCCTGACCGAACGGGAACTGTCCATCGCACAGATGATCTGCGACGGGGCGACGAACCCGGAGATCGCCGAGGCGTCCTGTCCCGAAAGACGGTGGAACGACACGTCTCCAACGT
>JBIOVW010000295.1:0-6588 GCA_044867945.1 Nakamurella sp.
CAAGTTCAACGCGAACGACGGCGGTTCGAAGGCGGACTGGAGATAGCGGTCACGGATGGAGTCGAACGTACGTGCCCGACCGATCGCGCCCTGGCGAAGGGCGTGCCACAGCGGACCAGGCTCAACCCCCGCCTTCACCCCCAGCGTGAAGACCTCGGCGATGGCCGCGCGGATGATCATGCTCGCGCAGTTGTGAACCAGCTTGGCGGTGTTGCCCGCCCCGATGTCGCCGACGTACAGGACCTTGTCGCCGATGGCGTCCAGGACAGCGCGATGATCGTCGAACGTCTTGGGGTCGCCGCCGACGTAGATGGCCAGCTTGCCCGACCGGGCGCCCGCAGGACCGCCGCTGACCGGCGCGTCGAACAGCTCCACTCCGTGCTCGCGACACACACCGTGCACCTCGCGCACCACGGTCGGTGAGTTCGTGGTCAGATCGAACCAGACGCTTCCCGGTCGCATCGCGCTCAGCAGACCGCCCTCGCCGGTGCCGACCTGACGCATCTCCACCGGTCCCGGCAGCGACGTGAACACCACGTCCACGGCGGCAGCCAGTTCGGCCACGGATTCGGCCCAGATAGCGCCGGCCTCTTCCAGACCCGCCGCGCGCTCGCGACTCAGGTCGTGCACCACCAGGTCGTACCCGGCGCTCCTCACGTTGTTGGCCATACCGAGGCCCATGCCGCCAAGTCCGATGAATCCGACCTTCATTGCTCTGTGCGCCCTTTCGACGATGAACGGCCCGCGGTTTTGACCCCGGAGGAACGGCGTGCTCGGAAGTTCGTAGTATCGAACATAGTACCGTATCTACGAATGCAGCGTAAGACCTAGCAGCTACGGCTGTCAACGCAGGCGCAGAGCTGCGACGCGAAGCTGGTTGCAGCGCCTTAGCACTGTCGGCGGTCATGAACGCTTCCGCGGGTACGCGGCTGCCCACGACTTGTGCCGAGTCGGCGCCTCCGTCCGTCGTGAAGACGACCAGACCCTCAGTCCGACAACGGGCGTGCTCGACCGCATCCGTGATGCGGGGGCGACAGGTCGGCATCGGCCCCGGGGCAGCACGACCTCGGGCACTCACCAATTGATCGTTGACACTGCGCGCGATCGGCCCGTAGATTGAAAGTCGTAGATCCGAAGTATCGTTCGTATATACGCCTGGCTTGTGGCCGTTTGTGACGCTGGAGACCAATGATGATCACTGTCAATGCCCGATCCACCGCCGGCGCCGGTGAGCCGTTCAAGGCGACCACCATCGACCGTCGGGACGTCGGCCCGACCGACGTCCTGATCGACATCGCCTACTCGGGGATCTGTCACACGGACGTCAGCCGCGCCCGCAGCGAGTTCGGTACCACGATGTATCCGCTGGTACCGGGGCACGAGATCGCCGGCGTCGTTTCGGCCGTCGGAGCGGAGAGCACCAAATTCCGGGTCGGCGACCGGGTCGGGGTCGGCTGCCTTGTCGACTCCTGCCGGACCTGCGAGTACTGCACAGCCGGTCTGGAGCCCTACTGCACCAAGGACCATATCCGGACCTACAACTCGATCGGCCGCGACGGGCAACCCACCATGGGCGGGTACAGCGAGAAGATCGTCGTCGACGAGGGCTACGTGGTGCGGATCCCCGACGCGCTGCCCCTGCACACCGCCGCGCCGCTGCTCTGTGCAGGCATCACCCTGTACTCACCGCTGCGGCACTGGCAGGCCGGACCGGGCAAGCGGGTCGCCATCGTCGGCTTCGGCGGTCTGGGTCACGTCGGCGTCTCCATCTCCCGTGCGCTCGGCGCGCACACCACGGTCCTGGACCTGGTCGAGGAGAAGCGGGCCGATGCGATCCGGCGCGGTGCCGACGACTTCCGCCTCGTCACGGACCCGACCACCTTCACCGATTTCGCCGGCTCGTTCGACCTCATCGTCTCCACCGTGCCGGCCAACATCGACTACGACGCCTTCCTGAAGATGCTCGCGCTCAACGGGACGCTGGTGAACCTGGGCGTACCCCACAAGCCCATCTCCTTCGACGTCTTCTCCCTGCTGTACAACCGCCGGTCCATCGCCGGAACCCTGGTCGGCGGGATCGCCGAGACCCAGGAGATGCTGGACTTTTGCGCCGAACACGGCATCGGCAGCGAGGTCGAGGTGATCGGCGCCGACGACATCGACGCCGCCTACGACCGGGTCGCCGTCGGCGACGTGCGCTACCGGTTCGTCATCGACATCAGCACGATGGCCGAGCACTGAGTCTCGCCGCGAGCGGGCGGCTCGGTCATGCCCTGTCAGATCGGGCCGTAGCCGCCGCCGACACTCAACTGCCAGCCGTCGACGTGCTCGAGTACAGCTGTTGAGATCGGCCTGCCCAGTCAGGAAACGACCGACCCCTACTCCATTTCGAACGCCGACGGGAACGCCGTCTGCGCGGACCCTGGGTTCATCATTGGTGTAGACGCCGGTGACATCACGTGCTGGCTACGCTCATTGCGTTTCCTACTGACAACAAGACTCACGATGAGAACTGCTGCGCAGATGAAGCACTCGAGGTCGCCAGCTCCAGGAACGTCAGGAGAACGGGTCAGTCGGGCCGGCGCTCGGGAACCGAGCAGGTGTAGACGAATGCCGGCGGAGCGTTTCGCCAGACCGTGGAGGACACGTCGATCTGCCGGAAACGTTGTCGGAGGAGTTCGCGTTGGCGGCGCGCGGGGGCTGTCCACCTGGTCCAGCTGTAGGTGAACTGGGTATAGGTGCCGTTGTCGGACAACGCCGAGGCGATATCGTTCACCAGAGCGGGTCCCGCGGGTCCGGCGAAGGCCTGCCACGGCAGGCCGCTCACGATCACGTCGACATCGACGATGCCGCGGTCCGCGAGCAAGATCGGAAGATCGGCGGCCGAGCCGTGGATGACGTCGATCCAGGGGCAGTTGCGGGCAAGGTGCTGGGCCATGGCCGGGTTCGCCTCGACCGCGATGTGGTGGGTGCCGGCCGGGGTCAGGGATGGGACATGGCGGCTGAATGCGCCGGTGCCCGGTCCGAGTTCGACCAGCACCTGCTGGTGACCGGTCCTCAGGGGCGCGAGCATCACGTCGGCCAGCGCCGCCGAACTCGGCACCACCGATGCGGTGCGCAGCGGTGCCCGCAGGAACTCCCGGAAGAACATGGTGCTGCCGCGCGCATCACCGGGTCTCTGCCGAGCCGCTGATTGCCTTTCGGGTAGCTCTCGTGCTGTCATGACTTTCCTCCTACGTCTTGGGCTGACCGCCTCTGCGAATCGATGAATCTCATTGATCGATCTGGCTGCGGTCACGATCACGCCGCCAGGGCCAGCGGCCCACCAATCGGCTTCGGGGCCTCGGTCGGGCGGAGTCTCTCGGCGGCGATCAGCGACCACCCGATGACCAGCATGCTGCCCGTCGACAGCAGGCGGTGGAGCAGGACGGCGGCGAGCGCGGGCGCGGCCGCGACGCCCCCAAGGGCCAGGCTCAGGGTCATGGCGGTCTCGACCGCGCCGATCCCACCGGGCATCGGCAGCAGGCTGCCGGCCGCGGCACCCGCGACGAAGGTCAGGATCACGGTGGCAGGGCCGACGTCGACGCCGAGTGCGACACAGCAGGCCGCGAGGCAGGCGATGTCCAGGACCCAGTTCGCGGATGCGAACAGGACGGCCTTTCCCCAGGTCCGCGGCGATGGTCTGACGGACCGCAGGTCGTCGAGAATCTCGGTGAGGCGGGTCTGCCCGGTTTCGGTCGGCCGCCGGCGGATGCGGTTCAGCCGGTTGAGCAGCGCTCGCCCGACGTGCCCAAGGACCTCCGGGTGACGACGGACCTGGGCCAGTCCCGCGACCAGTGCGGCCAGTGCCAGCATCTGAAGGATCGTCGTCAGTGAATCGCTACCGGTGAGGCCGGCGCCGACCAACCCGAGCGTGGCCAGACACAGGGCGGAGACCAGGCCGGTGGCCGCAATGGACCAGGTGACCGCGGCGACCGGGGCGCCGGCCCTGCGCAGCGACCGAAATGCGTAGGCGTTGGAGAATACGGCTCCCGCCGGCAACGTGCGCTGGATGGCGCCGGCGCCGTAGCTGATCGCCACCGTGCGAGCAGCCGACAGTCGTGGCCCCGCCGCGGTCAGCATTGTCGATCGCAGTAGCCCGAAGGCTGTCGCCGAGGCGACCGTCGCGACCAGGCCCGTTGCCACCCACCCCGGGGCGGCCTGGGACAGGCCGCCGACTGCCGAGGCCAAGGTCGGTCCGGCCAGCACGACATATAGCCCGAGCATGGCGAGCACGGCGACTCGCACGATGATCTGCCCTGCGGTTCCGGCCGCGCGCGGGGGTTCGGTGACGACACCGGGCGCGGCGGTCGGCTGGGCTCTCATGTCCTCAACGGTGCCGAAGTTGTCCTAACCGTCTGCTGAATGCTGGTAAGCCCTCGGTAAGAACGTCTCGGGGCCGAGGCTGAATCCGATCCGAGCGCCGCCCTCCGGGCGGACGGCGGCGCGGCCGGTGCCGCCGTGCGCCGAGGCGACCTCGGCGACGATGGCCAGGCCGAGGCCGGAGCCGGGTTGGCTGCGGGCGGCCGGGGACCGATAGAAGCGGTCGAAGATCGCGTCGGCCTCGGTCGGGTCGATACCGGGTCCGTGGTCGCCGACGTCCACCCCGTCGGCCGAGACCTCCATGTCGATCGCACCGCCGCTGGTGTCGAACTTCAACGCGTTGTCGAGCAGGTTGGCGATCGCCCGCTCCAACGCGCGGGGGCGGCCGAGGACCAGGACCTCCGGATCGCCGTGCACATCCACCCGCCGGCCACGGCGGTTCTCGAACCGCACGGCCACCTGTCGGGCCAGGTCGGCCAGATCGACCTCGGTCAGCGCCTCCTCCGTACGCCGGTCCATGGCCAACTCGATCAGTTCGTTCACCAGTTCGGTCAACTCCCGGGTTTCCCCGACCATGTCCTTGATCAGTCGGTCCCTGGACGTCGGCGACAGGTCGGCGAAGCGCTCGAGCACGCTGACATTGGTCCGCAGGCTGGTCAACGGGGTGCGCAGTTCGTGCCCGGCGTTCTGCACCAACCGTTGTTGGGCCTGCTGGGAAGCACTGAGCCGGTCCACCATCACCTGCAGCGAGGAGCTGAGTCGACCCACCTCGTCGCGGCCGGGCATCGCGAACTCGACGTCGAGGTCGCCGCCGTGACTCACGGTCTCGGCCATCGTGGCGAGCCGGGTGAGGCGGCGGGTGATCCGCCCGGCCACCAGCCAACCGGCGAACCCGGCAACCGCCACCACCGCCAACCCGATCAGCGCGGTCCACACCGCCAGGTGCCTCAGGATGCGGGTGCCCTCGTCCAGATCACGGCCCACCTGCACCGCCCCGCGCGTCCCGCCCAACGACTGGGTCAACACCTGGTAGGTCGTGCCGTCCACGTCGACCCGGTCCATCGTCCGCTGACCCGGAACGGATCCCTGGGCCAGTGCGAGGGCCTGCCCGCTGACGGGCAACGGGATCTGTGCCCCGGACAGGTGGGTGACGACGCCGTCGGGTGAGATGGACTGGGCGATCTCGACAATCGTGCGCGGATCGCTGTGTTCGGTCGGTGGCGGTGCGGTTCCGGACAGCGAGCCACCGGCCACGATCGCCGAGACCGACGACGTCAGCGACACGGTGATCTCGTTGCGCAGGGCGTAATAGGTCGTGCTGTAGGTGGCGGCGCCGACCAACACGGCGACGATCGCGGCCACCGCGGCGAGGGCGACGGCGAACTTCGTGCGCAGGGTCATGACTCGTCCGTTCCGGTCAGGCTGTAGCCGACGCCGCGGACGGTGCGGATCAGTGGGGGTGCGCCGACCTGTTCGAGCTTGCGTCGCAGGTAGCTGATGTACACCGCCAGGTTCTTCGAGTCCGGCCCGAAGTCGTATCCCCAGATGCGGTCGTAGATCGCCACATGGGTCAGGACGATCCCGCTGTTGCGGGCCAGCAACTCCAACAGGTCGAACTCGGTCTTCGACAGATCAAGGTCATGCTCACGCCATCCGGCCCGGCGGCCCGCGGTGTCGATCCACAGCCCACCCACGACCAGCCGGCCGTCCGGCGGACCCGCCTCCAGCGGTGCCCGGCGCAGCAGCGCCCGCAGCCGGGCCAGCAGCTCACCCAGCTCGAAGGGCTTGGCCAGGTAGTCGTCGGCGCCGGCGTCCAGGCCTTCGATGCGCGCGTCGACTTCGACCTTGGCCGTAAGCATCAGAATGGGCAGGCGCACGCCGTCGGCGCGCAGCACGCGGCAGACGGCAAGACCGTCCACCTCGGGCATCATCACATCGAGGATCAGCAGGTCCGGTGTCGTGCCGCGGACCGCGCTCAGCGCCTGCAGACCGTCGGCCGCCGTCGTGACGGCATAGCCCTCCAGTTCCAGGACGCGTTCCAGCGCGTCACGGATCGCGCGGTCGTCGTCGGCGATCAGAACTCGGGGACCCATGCATCCATCGTGACGGACACTCCCGGGGTCACCGCGAACCTCTCACCAGGTTCTCACCCGCCCGGCAGCACCCGCGCGCGGTCGGCAACCCCCGGTCGCTTCCAGTTCGCCGACCACCTCGCCCACTCGATCC
>JBIOVW010000296.1:0-2748 GCA_044867945.1 Nakamurella sp.
ATGACGTCGATGCACACCAAGGGGGTAGAAGCTTGCACCCTCAATCGCACGACAAGCACCACTCGGATCCCTACTGCGAACCGGCTCGAGAGCCCATGCTTGTCATGTACGACCGGGCGGAGTCCAAACCCAAAGGACGGTCTTGAACCGTCATGGCGGGCGGGGGCAGCGAAGCTCCTTCGACGCAGAAGCGGCCTCGGCTCGGCCGAATCACGCACCAAAGCCCTTCGAGAAATGCACCGGGACGGGCGACCGACCGGGCACCAGCCACAGACCATAGGAGGCCATCGTGCCAGTCGTCACCTCACCGTACGGCTACAACGAAGACCAGCTCTACGTGAACCTGCGGCCGGCCCTTGGACATCCGCTGTTCCTGAAGTGCGAAGGGTTCAACTTCGCCGGCTCCATCAAGCTGAAGGCGGCCACCGAGATGGTGGAGGCGGCCGAGCGAAGTGGCGTCCTGAAGCCGGATTCCGTCCTGGTCGAGTCCTCGTCCGGAAACCTGGGTGTTGCGCTCAGCGTGATCGCGGCCAGCAAGGGTTATCGCTTCCTTTGCGTGACGGACCGCCGCTGCAACCTCACGACGAGGCTGATGATGGAAGCACTCGGCGCCCGGGTGCACGTCGTCGACGAACCGGACCCCGTGGGCGGCCTGGTGGGCGCCCGGATCAACTATGTCCGCGCCGTGTGCGCGGCAGACGACCGCTGTGTCTGGCTCAACCAGTACTCGAACCCGAGCAACTGGATGGCTCATTACCGCCGCACCGCGCCGGCGATTGCCCGCCAATTTCCGGAACTGGACGTGCTTTTCGTCGGGGCAGGAACCACCGGGACGCTGATGGGCTGCGCCCGGTACTTCCGCGAGTGGCGTCGACCGGTGCGGATCGTTGCGGTGGACACGGTGGGTTCGGTGACCTTCGGAACGCCCCCGGGACCGCGCATGATCCCCGGCCTTGGCATGGGCACCCGACCGCCGCTGCTCGACGAGTCCTATGTCGATGAGGTGGTTCATGTAGCGGAAGCGGATACCATCCGGGAGTGCCACCGCATGGCCAGAAGCGGATTCCTGTTCGGCGGCTCCACCGGAACGGTTGTCAGTGGTGCGGCACGGTGGTTGGCGCAGCACGACACCGGCAAACTCACCGCCGTGGCCATTTCCCCGGACCTCGGTGAGCGCTACCTGGACACCGTCTACCAGACGAATTGGCTGGTGGACGCCTACGGTGAAGACGTCCTCACGTCCCGTGACGACCTGGTGACCGATTCCCGGGCAGCCTGAGCGGAATCGCCATGCAGCGCAGGGAGATAGGGACGCCCGGACTCCGCGGAGGGGGATTCCGGACTTCAGATGTCACCGCGTCGGCTCGCTGCCGGGTCTATCTCGCGCACCGGCGGCACCTGCAGGACGGGCACCGGACACTGTTGGACGACCTGGAAACCGAGCGTTGCCACAGGTACCGCATCGCCGCCGACCGTGACCGGTTCACCCTGGCCGCGGTGCTGCTGCGCGTCGTCGCCGGCCGGGCAACCGGGCTCGAGCCGTCGGCCGTCGTCGTCGACCGGACCTGCGAATCCTGCGGCGACCCGCACGGCCGTCCGAGGCTGCCCGGAACCGCGCTGGCGGTGTCGATCTCGCACAGTGGTGACATCGTCGCCGTGGCGGTGACGGCCGCCGGACCGGTCGGCGTCGATGTCGAGCAGTTCGGTGTCGGGTACACCGACCTGGTGTCGACGGTTTGCACCGGATCTGAACTGCGGCACGTCGGCACGGCGGCCGACTTCTACGCCTACTGGACGAGAAAGGAGTCCGTGCTCAAGGCAACGGGAGAGGGTCTGCGCCGACGGATGACGACCATCGAAGTGACTCCGCCGCAAGCCCCGGCTGCCCTCGTTTCAGTGGACGGCAGCCCGGATGTCGCCTGCCGCATGGCCGACCTTCGAATCGACGGCTATGCGGGTGCCGTCGCGGTCCTGGCCACCGACGTGTCCTTCGACATGTTCGACGCCAACTGGATGCTGCAGGCACCACCCGCGCATGTCCGGACCGCTGCCGAGGCCGGCCCGCCGAACCCGCGGGTGCCGATGGCTCAACCGGAGGGTTTCTCACTTGAGGTCGCGAAGTGGCCCAGGGTGCCCGCGAGGGCGCGCAGGTAGTGATCGAGCACCACGCGATTCACGTTGTCCAAGCGATCACAGGCCTGGTGATAGCACCTGTCGTACACCTCCCCGGCCTGACCGCCCCATGCCTGGGCCTGCTCCTCGGTCTTCTCCTCGCGATCACCGTTCTCCGCGCCCGCCGCAGGAATACCCGCCTCGACGTACGGAGCTTCGTCATCGCCCACGAACTCGATGATCTCCGGCATCACGCCGGTCGCGGCCAACTCGTCGGCAAGCACCCGGGCAACGGCGGCCGAACCAGGCGGTCCGGATTCCGACTCGTCGTCGCCCTGTCCGCCCTGCACGAAGTAGCCCGCGTTTTCGGACGCCACCATGTCCACATTCAGGTAGAGAACGATTCTCCGACGTTCATCTGCCGACAGGCTGCTCACGTATCCCCGCGAGCCCAGCGCGCCCTCTTCCTCCGAGCCGAAGAAGGCGAATCGCACGGTATTTCGGACGGATGCCGAAGGGCCCAGTTGGTGGGCGATTTCCAGCAGCACGGCCACGCCGGAACCATCGTCGACGATCCCGGGACCGTCCTCGACCGAATCCAGGTGGGCGCCGATCATCACAATGGATTCCGGATCT
>JBIOVW010000297.1:0-3603 GCA_044867945.1 Nakamurella sp.
GTCGAGGGTCCGTTCAAGCCGGAGCACTACCGGTACTGAGGTGAGGCGGGCCGCGCTGATCTGTCCAAGACCGACCGAACCGGGCAAACCCGTCGCCGAAGTGGGCCTTGGAACGGGGAACGGGCCCTTGGAGGCCGTCTCCTCAGTTTGAAACGGCTTCGACGGCTCGGCCGGCGCAGGCGGGCCCGGCGAGTTCCACCTGGGCAGCCTTCTTTGACTGCTGAGGTGGATGTGGGGGCCTTGCCGGTCAGAACGCGGTGCCCTCAACGGGGCGTTTCGGGCTTAACGGTCACCTTTGGACTGACTGAACGGCGGGCCAGCCCCGGTGGGACCGTCCCATCAGGTTGATACCGGGGTCGCGCTCGCGACCAGCGCCCACGCCGCACCGCGCTGATCAAAGATCCACCGAACCGGACGAATCCGGCGCGAAAGTGGTTGTTGGATCAGCGCGGGTCCCCGGGCCTCTGCTGGACCGCGCATAGAGGACGTACCGGTCGCCTTTCGTTTCGACTGACCAGCGCGGCGGTCCTGGCCCCGCGTGCTCGGGGCCTGGAACGTCAAACCGGGCAGGCGCGGCACTACTGGGCCAGGATCGCCGACTTCTGCGCCTCAAACTCGGCGTCGGTGAGCACGCCGGCCGACTTGAGCTCGCCCAGTTGTTGCAGCTGGGTCAGCTTGGTCGCCATGTCCACGCGGGGGGCCGGGGCCGGCCGGGCCGGGACATGACCGGCCGGCGGGGAGTCCGCCGAGGTGAACTCGGTCGCGAAGTGCGGCCGGCCGTACTCCGGCGGCGGCGCCGGCTGTGCCGGAGTCAGCGCCGGCTGTGCCGGAGTCGGCACAGGCGGCACCGGAGGTGGTGGTGGGGGTGCCGCGGCCGCCGCGTCCTGGGCGGCCCACCGCTGTTGCTGGCGACGCTGGATCCGGCCGTGCACGGAGCTGGCCACCGCGACCTTGGCCGCGGTCTTGAGCAGGCCCATCAGTTCTCGCCTTCCGTAGCGTCCAACGCATCGTCGAGCTCCTCCGGTTCGAGGTGCCCGACGAGGGCCAGCCGCCCACCGGCCGAATGCCATGCGGCGACCACCGGGATCAGCGCCTGCTCCTCGTAGACCAGAACCGCGGCGATGCTACCTACGGAGATGGAGTCGCCCAACGCGGCGAGGTCGGTGGCGTCCACCAGACCGCTGGACGCGCCGACGAAAGGTGCCAGATCCACGCCAGGGGCGACCGCCACCGAACCCGTGTCGACCCGCGCGACGCTCCCGTCGGCGGTCCGTGTCACGAACTCGAGGTCCAGCACTCGGATCACGCCGGACTCGGCCAGCCGGAGCAACTGGTCGAAGCCGTCGCCGCTGATCACCCCGCCGGCGAACTCCACGACGGCGAAGTCGACCGGCCCGAGGACGTCAAGGTCCTCGGCCGGGGATGTCGCCGTCAACGAACCCCCAGCAGATCGATGACGAAGATCAGCGTGCGGCCGCCCAGGCGATGTCCGCTGCCGGCCGGGCCGTAGGCCAACTCCGGCGGGATCGTCAGCTGCCGGCGCCCGCCGACCCGCATGCCGGGGATGCCGTCCTGCCACCCTTTGATCAGACCGCGCAGCGGGAACTCGATCGACTCGTTGCGATTCCAGGAGGAGTCGAACTCCGCGCCGGACTCGTAGTCGACTCCCAGATAGTGCACCCGGACGGAGTCGCCGGGCTTGGCCTCGGCGCCGTCGCCGACGGTGAGGTCGGCGATGACGAGTTCGGCGGGCGGAGGGCCCTCGGGGAAGTCGACCTCGGGCTTGGTGGCGTCTGTTCCGGACATGCGAACCATCCAACACGACCCGCACCCGGTGCGACCCGGCAGGTTCAGGCCACCCGATGGAAGGGGCAGCCGGAGCTCTTGGCCCTGGCGGCTCGGGCCGCGGCGCGCCACGGTTCCGGCTGGGCGACGAATTGCGGTGTGCCGGGGTCCGCAGCATCCGGGTAGTACCGGTGGAACACCGGTGTGGTCGAGCCGGACATCGGCGGCACCAGCCAGCTCCAGTCGCCGGGAGTCGCCCGCCCGTGCTCGCCTTCCCGTTCCAGATGCTTCATGAACTGCGCGGTGGCGCTGTGATGGTCGACCATGCGCACTCCGGCCGCCTTGAACGAGTGCAGCACGGCGACGTTGAGTTCGACCAGCGCCCGGTCCCGCCACAGGCTGGTGCTGCTGCGGGTGTTCAGCCCCATCCGGTGGGCGATGAGTGGCAGCTGGTCGTACCGGTCGACATCGGCCAGATTCCGGGCGGCGATCTCGGTGCCCATGTACCAACCGTTGAACGGGGCGGCCGGGTAACGCAGGCCGCCAGCCTGCAGGACCAGGTTGGAAACCATCGGCACCGCGTGCCATCGCAACCCGAGCTCGGCGAACCAGTCGTATTCGGGGTGCGAGATCGCCACCTCCAGCACGGCGTCGGCGGGCAGTTCGAACAGGCGCGACCGGGAATGCCCCACCTGGATCACCACGGGCAGCACGGTGAACGCGGTCCGTCGTTCCGGGCGCCAGCCGAGGTCGTGCATGACCTGGGTGTACTCCACCTGAGCTGGATCGCCGAGCACCGTCCCGTCGGGCTGCAACCATCCGGCGTAACGGATCAGCTGGGAGTTCCAGATCCGCGGCGACCTCCCCCCGTCCGCGGTTCCGAACACCGTCATCACCGGCCGGATCCGGCCGCCGTTCGTGGCCAGCCGCAGATGATCGACGCACGCCTTGAAGATCGCGTCCGGGGTCTGCAGATGGCGGCGGTCCAGGACTCGCAGCGTCTGCCAGGGCAGCCGTCCGATGCACCGGGAATTCGCCCGCCAGGCCACCCGGCAGGCGTGTTCGAGCTCCGGCACGGTCTGCCGGTAGCTGCCCGACTCCGCCAGCTGTTCATTGATCTCGCGGAGGCGGCGACCGTGCGCCGCCTCGTCCACGATTTTCTCGCGCACCAGCAGCCCCTGGAACTCGGCGGCCTCGGCCCAGCGCGTTGCGTGCATCGGATCCCCCCGGAAACGGCCGCCATCCGGGGATGGCAGCCTGGCTCTGGACTGCCCTGCACCAGTCAGAGCGTTCCCACGGCCGGATCCGTACCGTTGTTCGCGGATTCCCAAGATCCGCAAGGAATCAGCGCACCCCGCCCATGAGCCGCAGGATCGGCTTGGTGGACACCCACAGCACTGCGCCGACGACGATCGCAATCGCCCCAAGGATGCCGAAGTACGGCACCTGATCCTCGACCGTGTAGTACTGCGCCAGCACTCCGGACATGGCCGTGCCCAGCGCGATGGACAGGAAGAGCAGGGCGACCATCTGGGTTTCGAAGATTCTCGGCGCCAGCTTGGTGGACAGCGACAGGCTGATCGGGGAGATCAGCAGTTCCGCGATGGTGAACACGAAGATCACCCCGATGACGCCCAGCAGCGGTGCGCTGTTGGGCACGTCGCTGGCCATCGGGATGAAGAGCAGGAACGCGACACCCATGACGATGGTGCCCAGCGCGAACTTGACCGGGCTGGACGGCTGCCGAGGGCCCAGCTTGGTCCAGATCTCGGCGAACACCCCGGACAGGATGATGATGAACACCGGGTTGATCGACTG
>JBIOVW010000298.1:0-2216 GCA_044867945.1 Nakamurella sp.
AGCGATAGCAAGGGCGAGGAGGACGGCGAACAACAGCGTCCCTGCCCGGCCAACGGGCCGATCCAGCTTCCCACCCGCACGCATATAAGTCCTGCGATCCCAAGCGCACGGCGTGACCGCGCGACACCTCAAGACTAGTCCGAGAATGGGTGGTGACTACGGGCAGGCTGGCGCGCCCCGGCAGGGCCGGGGTGGTTCGGTTGTTCACGCGGCGGGTTCGAGGGTGACCTGGTAGCCGAGGGCTTGGAGGGCTCGGATGTGTCCGCGGGTGACTCGGGCTGGGTTGAGATGGCGTTCGTAGTGGTCGACGCCGAGGTCTTGGAACCTGCTGTCGGGTTGGTTGAGTAGGTGCCAGATGATGACGAGGGTGGATCGGCCGACAGCGACGAGGGCTTTCTTCTTGCCGCGTCTTCGGGCGATGCGGCGGTAGCGGGCGCCGAGGAACGTATTGGTGCGGGCAGCGCCGATAGCGACGTCGCCGAGGGTGCGGGCGAGGTATTTGTTGCCGTGGCCGGTCGCACCGTTGCCCTTGGTCTTGCCCGCGCTGGCTTTGACGCCGGGGGCGAACTTGGCCCACGAGCACAGATGGCCCGGGGTCGGGAACCGGCTCATGTCCACACCGATCTCGGCCAGGATTGCTGCGGCGGCGACCGGACCGACACCGGGGATCTCATCAAGCCGGGCGATCGCGTCCGCGAAAGGGGCGAGCAGGGCCTCGATCTGAGCATCGAGCGCGGCGATGTCGGCGTCGGTTCGGTTGACCCGTTCCAACATGGTGGCCAGCAGGAACCGGTGATGGGCGGTGAACGTGCCGATCCGCAGCCCAGCGAATGCCTCTTCCAGAAGCTTGAGTTTGAGCCGCATCCTGGAACGGGCCAGGTCGGCCAGCCGTTTCGGGTCGCGCTCCCCGGCCAGGATTGCGGCCAGCATGGCCCGCCCAGAAACGCCGAAGATGTCGGAGGCCACCACCGACACTTTGATGCAGGCGTCCTCCAGGAGTTTCTCGACCCGGTTCTTCTCCGCAGTCCGCACGTTGACCAAATCGGCCCGGTAACGGGTCAGGTCCCGCAACTGGCGAATGTCGTGCGGCGGGACGAAACTCGGTCGCAACATCTGACGCTCAGCGACCTTGCACAACCAGACCGCATCCAGCACGTCGGTCTTGGGCCGGCCAGGCAGATGCTTCACATCTTTGGCGTTGACCAGCCACGGATCCAAACCGTGCGCCTCGAACACATAAAACGGCGGCCGCCAATAGTCGCTGGTGGCCTCCATCACGACCCGCTCCACACCCAAAGTGACCAGCCGGTTCGCCAGTTCGGTCAACGAACCCACCATCGTCGAATGCTTCGTCACTTCCTGGACTCGGCGCCGGCCACCACCAGAGGCGGGCAGCCGGACACAACACACCACCTCCGCCTTGCCGATATCCAAAGCGGCGACCCGGGCGATGAGCTGCTCATCGTCTTCAACAACCGCCATCACAACCTCCTCCCCACATCAAAACAGTGTTGACAAGGTGTGACTGTCCGGAAGGGCTGCAGGGGCTAACAGCAGAATCTAGTCCTCGCGCTCAACGGCAGCATTGAAAGGCCCACCACACAGCCCCCACACCCGGCTAGACGACGGCCTCAACGGACCATAGGGACACGGCGTTACCGGACAGCCGCACGACCCCATTCTCCGCCCCGAACAGGCGCCCCGACAGGGGCACTTTGGCTAGACGAGACGTCGTTCCTCGCGTCATCCCGGACTCGATCCGACATCTGGAGCCGCCCGCAGGAAGTCCAGTCCCGTAGCGGCAGCGACATGCGTTGCGTCATCCCGGACTTGATCCGGGTTCTGGAGCCGCCCCAGCAGCGTCCGAGGATCCGGCGTCACGAGCCGGCAGCGACCTGCGTTGCTTCATCCCGGACCTGATCCGGGATCTGGAGCGGCCCCGCAGGTGGCCCGGTCCCCTGGCGGGAACCGTCGGCGCGCGGCGCTAGGGTTGCCCGGTGACTCTGTCGGGACTGGTTGAACTCGTCGCCTCCGACCCCACCATCGCACCAGCCGTCGCCGATGCCCGCGGCAAGCGCGTCCGCGCTCTCGACCTGACCGCACCGGAGGCGCTGCGTCCGCTGCTGGTGGCCGCACTGACCGTCGGGGCCGGACGTCCCGCGCTGCTGATCACCTCCACCTACCGTGAGGCCGAGGCGGCCGCGGCAGCCCTTTCG
>JBIOVW010000299.1:0-4953 GCA_044867945.1 Nakamurella sp.
GACGACCACCGTCCCGGCCGAACCCGGACCGCTGGCCCCGTCAGTCGAGCTCGGCGAGCCGCCTGTGGATGACGAAACCGACTCAGCACATGCGGAGTCGTCGTCAGCGCCGATCGACGTGTTCGCCGGTGCCGGCGGCGCCATCATCGGCGCTCTGCTGCTGACGGCGTTGCTGCGGGCGCGGCGGCGTCAGCGCGATCACCGACGCCCCGGAGAACGAATCGTCGGTGCCCCGCCGGAGCTGGTCAACCTCGAGCGGGTGCTGCGCAGCGTGGGTGGCGCCGCCGCGGCGGACGCGCAATGGCTCGACCAGGCGCTGCACGGACTCGGGCATACCGTCGCCACCACGGGCGGGTATCTCCCGGACGTCATCGCGGCCTGCGCAACGGAGGATGAGCTGCGGCTCGTGCTGTCCACTCCTTCGGCGGCCCCGGTCGGCGATTGGGCGGTCCACGACGACGGCAGTTGGGTCCTTTCTCGGACCGCGGCCACCGGGTACGACCCCGGCCTGCGTGATCGTCACCTGCCGCCCTACCCGACGCTGACGACGGTCGGGTCGACCGCTGACGGCGAGCACTGGCTGTTGGACCTGGAGCGGATCGGCGCCCTGACGGTGACCGGTGACACCGATCGGGTTGCCGGCCTCGCCCGGTTCATGGCCGCGGAACTGGCGCACAACTCCTGGAGCGAACTGTCACAGGTCACGCTCGTCGGGTTCGGCCGCGAGATGGCCGAGGTGCACCCGGACCGGCTGACGTACGCGGCCGATCCGTCCGCAGCGATCGCCACAGTCACCGCCCAACTCCGGGCTGTGGCCGGCACCGGCTCGGCAGACTCGGTGTTGACCGGTCGATGCCAGGGAGCTGCTCCCGAAGCGTGGGCGCCGCACGTGCTGCTGATTGCACCGGACGAGCTGACGGACTGGCACGGTGTCGATGACCTGCTGGCCACCGTCGCCGACCACCCTGGACGATCCACCGTCGGGTTGGTGGTATCCGCTGCCGGCCCCGTCGAAGCGGGCACCGTGGACGGCTGGACGCTGCAGGTCGACACCGACGGCACCCTGATCATCCCGAAGCTGGATCTGCGGCTGCGCGCCCACCAGCTGCCCGCGGCCGACGCAGCACAACTGACGCGGCTGCTGACGCTGGCGGCCGATCCGGGGCAGCGCACCAAGCCGACAGCGGCCCCGTCGGCGACGCCGGCTGACGAACAACAGCCGGCTCCCGCTGACCAACGATGGGCCCGGGCAGGAACCGATCTTCCGCTGCCGGCAGCGGTGTACCTGGACCGCGCCGCCACCACCGACGAGGACCTGGCGACGCTCGCCCCGCCGGTACCTTCTGACGTCCGACGAGAGGTGGCAGCGGCAGACCCCGACCTGGATACCGACCTCGCCGAGTGGGCAGACCCCGTCAGCCGGCGACCGAGAATCGGTCTGCTGGGCGCGGTCGAAGTGCTCCCGTCGGGAGGCAGGACCGGGCGGAAGCTGGCCGCATTGAAAGCGGAGGCCGCGGTGCACCTTGCGGTCCACAGCACCGGGGTGACCCCGGAACGACTCGGCGCCGACCTATGGCCGACCGACCCCACGAGCGCCACCAGCAGCAAGCTACGCCAGGTGATCTACGAACTGCGGCGGTCCTTCGGCGTGAACCCGGCGACTGGTCTGGAGTTCCTGCCCAGGAACACCGGCGGAGCCGGCGCCCTGTACCGGCTCGAGGACGTGCTCATCGACGCCGAACTCTTCCGACGGCTACGGGTCCGGGCCAGCGCACGGACCGACCAGGACTCGCGGGTCCAGGACTGGTGGACGGCGCTTCGCCTCGTCCGCGGCGCCCCGCTGGACCAACGACGGGCAGGCGGCTACGCCTGGCTGGCCGCCCGGCCGATCCACGAGGAGTACCGCGGTTCGATCCTCGACGTCGCTCATCTGCTGGCCACCCATCACCTGTCGGTCGGCGAACCCGAACACGCCGAAGCGGCCGCGAGGATCGCGCTGTCGGCGTCGGAGTCGCCCGACGACATTTCCCTGCTGGATCTGATGTGGGCCTGCGACGCGCAGGACCGCAGGGCCGAGGGGGATGCCTACGCCGACCAGATCCGGGCCAAGCACGGCGACGTCCTGGAGGACTGCCCGCCCCGCACGTACGAGCTGCTGCTGCGTCGGCAGCGGCGGGCCGCATAGCCGTGCTGTGGTCCTGGCCGACGCTGGCGGCCGCGGTGGCGGCGGGTGGTGTCGTGAGCCCGCTGACCGCCGGGTGGAGTGCGGCCCTGGCCGGGCGGCAGCGGGCGGGCTGGTGGCGGCCCCGGCCCGTCGGCCGGCGCCGATGGGTCATCGTCACCGCCGTGACCATCGGTCTCGTGCTGCTGGCCGCGGCCGGATCCCCGCCGGCGGCGTGGTGGCTGTTCGCCGTCGGCGGCTCGGTGCTGGCCGTGGTGGACGCGCAGATCGAGCAGCTGCCCGCCCGGTTCGTCTATCCGCTTGCCGGAGTAATCGGGGTTGCGCTTGTCGCCGAGGCCGCGGTCGCGGCCGATCCGGGTCCGCTGCTCCGCGCGGCGCTGGCGGCCATCGCGGTCGGCGGCTGCTGGCTGGCGGTGTGCCTGGCGTCGCCGCGATCGACCGGGCTCGGCGACGTTCGGCTGGCCACCCTGACCGCGGCGATCCTCGGCTGGTCGGGTTGGGTGGACGTGGGTCAGTGGCTTCTACTGACGACGCTGCTGGCCGGGCTGACCGCGGTGCTACTGCGCGTCAGCGGCCGGACCGGCTCCTCCGGCCTGGTCACCGTCCCGATGGGTCCCTCATTGATCGTCGGTGCGCTGCTGGCGCTCTGGCTCTGAACGGCGAACCCGGTCGGTGACGACGGGTTCCTGACGCCGCTGGGCGGGCCCGACAAGAGTGTCGGCTTCGTCAGCAGCCAACGAGCCGTGGCGATGGCCAACCGCTAACGGTGAATTCTGCTGACGCCACCCTCCTGATCAGCCCAGATGTTCGCTGACGCGGTCCCAAGGGCGCCCTGGAAAGTGCTGACGGTCCGGGCCGGTTGATGACTGACGGTGAAATGACGCTGCACTGACAGTGACGGCGAAGTGTCGAACCCATCGAGTTGGTTCGAGCTTCGGAGGTTCCTGTGTTCCACGGACCGTCGTCCCCGGCGGGCGACTGGACATCGCTGGCGGGGCGGCTGCAGCACGGCGGCAGGTGGCAGTACTGGCAGCACCGCGAGCCCGCCCTGAGGGCGGTCACCGACCTGGCGGGCCTGCCCGTGAAGGGTCTGCGGAGCGACCCGGTCACGGCCAACCGCATCATCTCCGCGTTGGCCCGGCTCGCCGCCCGGGACGGCGGCGACGACCATGACGCGGCCATCGTGCTGGTTCACGTGCTGGGCCCGGGGGTGCGCCGCATCGCCCGGGGGTTGGCCGGGGCGGACCGCGATCCGGTGGCGTTGGTGGTCGGCGAGTTGGTCGTCCAGATTCGCCGGTTCCCGGCCACCCGGAACTCCCGTTCGGTGGCCGTCTCGCTGCTGCTGAGCACCCGGCGTGAGGTGATCCGCGAGTTGCCCCGCCGCCTTCCCGACGGCCGACGCCGCGAGGTGCCGATCCCGCCGCACGATCCGCTGTGGGACAGCCTGCAACAACCGGCCGGCAAGGACGATGCGGTCGACGTCGCGGAGCTGCTGAGCTGGACGGTCGCCGCGGGACTGGCCGACGCCCGGGACGTCCGCCTGCTGGTGGGCATGATGAGCGTCGACGACGCCGGACGCCGGATCACCCGCCACCGGGCGGCCGCGGAGTTCGGGGTGACCGAGCGAACCGTGCGGCGGCGCCGCGATCGGATCCTGCACCAGCTGCGTGTGGCGGCGCCGCTGTTCCTTCAGGCCCAGGCGGCGTGATGACGGGCCGGGGAGACGACCCCGCCGACCAGCCGGCGACACGCCCCCGTGGCTGCCACGCAGGGGCCGGGTGGCCGTCGGGGTGGCGGCAACACCCGACGGCAACCCACCACCGGTGCAGCGGCGGGCGGTGCGGCCATGAGTAGGCGGATGCCGGAGATCGGCCTGCCGGGTCAGCAGGTGTCGATCCTGCAAGGGGACGACATCGATCCCGCCACCGGCCGTCTGCTGTCGGTGGCGGAACTGCAGGACGCGCTGGAGGCGGCCGTGCGGGTCAGAGCCGCCCGCCTGGCCGCTCGATCGACACCCCGGCAGACGTTGCCGGCGGAGCCGACCATCGACCCACCCGACGGTGACCACCCGCTCGCCGACCACCCGCTCGCCGCCGCCGGCGGCGGTGCTGCCCGGACGCGGCGCTGGCTCGGCCGACTCCGCATCGCCGGCAACCCTGTCGAGCACCGCGACCCGGCGGAGCCGGCAGGAGCAGCGGCGCCGAGCCGGCTCGCGCCGGCCGGCTTCACCGGTGCGGCGGCCGAGCGGGCGTGGGCGTGGATCACCGGGGCATCGCCGCCGCCGCGGATGCTTGTCTGCGCCGCCCCCGGCGTCGGGGTGGAGGGCACCCGGATCACCGCGCTGGTGGCCGGGGTACTCGGGGCGGCGCGGCGGACGCTGGCCGTGGAGATCGCCCGCGGCGCCTCCTCGTCGCTGACCCGGCTGGTGTGTGGATCGTCGGCCGAGGCGGTGTCCGCGGCCGACTGGCTCCCAGCGGACGTGACGGCGATGCCGCGACTGGAGGCACTGCCGGCCGGGCCGAGCGGGACCAGGGTCGTGCAGACCGGCACCCACTTCTTCGATCGCCTGCTGGAGCGGGCGCCCGCGGAGACCGCCCTGGTCACCGAGCTCGGCTGCTTGGAGCACGCCGACGTTCGTGGTGTCCTGCGCACCCACCCGGGACCCACGGTGATGGTCGCCCGGGCCGACCAGGCGGGAGTGACGGCCGCGCTGGCGGCGCTGACCGATCTGGACGCCGAGGGTGTGCCGCATCGCCCCCTACTGGTGCTCG
>JBIOVW010000300.1:0-2605 GCA_044867945.1 Nakamurella sp.
CGCCACGGCCACTGCCACCGCTACCTACCAGGAACCGCCCCCAGCCCCGACCCCATCGGCCGCGGCGGTGTCCAACCGGGTCGGCGCCCTGTGGTCCGCCGAGCTGCGCCGCCGCACCGCCGCACTCTGGCTCGTCTGGTTCTGCGTCAACTTCTCCGACTACGGCGCCTTCATCTGGTTGCCGACACTGCTCGTGGCCGACGGTTTCTCGCTCGTCCGGTCCTTCGGCTACACACTGGTGATCACCCTCGCACAACTGCCCGGATACGCCGCCGCAGCCGTGCTCGTGGAGGTCTGGGGGCGGCGGCGCACGTTGGCCGCATTCCTGGTCGGCTCCGCCGTCGCGGCGGCCATCTTCGCCAGCGCCTCGAGCGTGACGACGGTGCTGCTCGGCGGGTGCCTGCTGTCGTTCTTCAATCTCGGTGCGTGGGGGGCGTTGTACGCCGTGACACCGGAGACGTATCCGACGGCTCTGCGCGCGACCGGCTCCGGCTGGGCGGCGGGTGTCGGCCGGATCGCGTCCGTGCTCGCGCCGCTCGCCGTGCCCGTGATCCGCGACTGGGGTGGGACCGGCCTGCTGTTCGGGATCTTCGCCGCAGTTTTCCTCGTCGCCGCCACTGGTGCGCTCGGCCTGCCGGAGCGCCGGGCGCAGATCCTGCAGGACTGATGGCGTTCCGAGGGCCGCGGCGTCCCGGGCTGGTGGGTCGGTTGCACCGGTGCCTTGCGGGACGGCTCGGACGAGAGGCCGCGGTGCACTCGGGATTGTGGCCGCGCCGGGCGTGGCGTCCGTTGCACCATCGCCTTGCAAAACCGTGCGTCCGGGCCCGGTCTGCCAGGAAACGGTGCACTCGTGCGCGGCCGGCAAGGGCGTCTGGCCCCGGGCTGGGAGGTGGAGACCGGTGCCGATACTCGGTAACCCTCACCGCGGCCGATCCCGCAGCAGGAGGCGGGTCAACTCGACCCTGGACGACGTGCCGGTCTTGGCCAGGATGTTGCGGACGTGCCCCTCCACCGTGCGCTCGGACAGGAACAAGCGGGACGCGATCTCCCGGTTCGACATGGCCTTCGCAACAAGTCCGGCGATCTCCCGCTCACGCGGGGTGAGCGGATCGGCGTCCTTGGTCAACTGCCGGACCCGCGCCAGCAGGGCATCGGCGGCCGTGACCGTGCCGGCCATGCCGATCCGGCGCGCGTCCTGCGCAGCCTGCGTGGCGAGAGCACGGGCCCGGTCCAGGTCACCGGCATGGCGGCGACGGGCGAGCGTCGTCGCCAGACCAAGGCGCCCGCGGGCGACGAAAGGCCGTGCCCCGAGCTGGGTGTCGACGCGGATTCCCTCCTCGAACAGCGGGACGGCCGCGTCCGGCCCCTCGCCGATCACCGCCACCTCGGCCCGGGCGCGGGCCACCGACCCGAGGAAGAACACGGTGCCGCTGCCGACCACCGTCGCCACCTCGTGCACCGGCCGCAGAATGATGCCCAGGCGACGGCAGGCCGGTACATCACCGAACCGAGTGGCGAGCTCGATGAGGAACGGAACCGCGGGCAGGCTCGGTCGCCGTTCTCAGCGCACTGCTGCTCGACCCGGTCGCCCGGCGCGACGCGCTCGAGCTGCTGCTGCCCCGATTGCCGGACCTGGACGACGACTGGGGTCGGGCCGAGATCGGCGAATGCGCGCAGCGAGCGGACGTGATGGCGATTGCCGGTGCCGGGATGCGGCGACCCCCAACGGGTTTCCTGCCGGCGGAGGTCGTCCGGGAGAGGTGGGCAGCATGACCGTCATCGTGGTGGTCGACGCACCGGAGTCGCTCGATCCCTCGCTGGATACGTCCGTCGGGTTGATGCACGCCGCGCAGGATGCGGGTCACGACGTCTGGGTGACCCGACCGCGGCACCTCGAGATCGTCGACGGGCGGCCGCGGGCGCTGGCGACGGCGATCAGCCTCGCGCCGAGCGAGCCGGCGGGCGGCTGCCGGTGGACCGTGCCCTCGCCCTGGTTCCGTGCCGTCGCGACCGAGTCGGTTCTGCTGGATCGAGCAGACGCGATCTTCATGTGGGCGGAGCCGCCCGTCGACGAGCGGTACCGGCATGCCACCTTCGTGCTCGACCTGGTGAACCCGGCGAGAACCGCGGTGGTCAACGATCCGCGGGGGTTGCGCACGTGCAGCGAGCACCTGCTTCCGTTGCGATTCCCGGACTTGATCCCGGACACGGTGGTGACCGCCGACCGGCACACGATCAGGGAGTTTCTGCGCCCGCCATGACGACTGCGTGCTCAAGCCGGTGGACGGGTTCGCCGGCCGCGGCGTGCTCCGGCTACGCCTCGAGGACCCGAACATCGGTTCACTGCTGGAGATCTCGACCGCGAACGGAACCCACCCGGTGCTCGTCCAGGAGTACCTGCCCAGGTGGAGCACGGGAACAAGCGCGTCTTCATGCTCGACGGAAGGCCGCAGGCCGCGGTCTACCGGTACCCCCTCGACCACGACTTCCGGATCGGCCACCCGAACGCACCGGCGCCCGTCACCGACCGGGACCGGCAGATCTGCCGGCTCCTCGCGCCGACCCTGGCCCGCAACGGGATCCGGGTCGCCGGACTGGACGTCAT
>JBIOVW010000301.1:0-7475 GCA_044867945.1 Nakamurella sp.
CCGCCAAGGCAGCACAGTCGGCCGAGCTCGCGAGGCCGCCAACTCGTCCTGGGCTCAGCCGTCGAGCATGGCGCTGACCAGCGAATCCTGCACCGCGGATAACCACCGGTAGGTGGCGTACATCGCGGCCTGCGGACTCTCCGGGTCGTCGACCCCGGGCGGTGGGGTGTCGTCCTCGGTGATCTCCAGCCGTATCCCCAGGGCCAGTCGCACATCGTTGAGCGCGGCGATCCACGAGGCCGCGGCCTCATCGTCCAGCCGTACCTGGCCGCCACCGCGCGGGAGCGAATCCAGCAGGGCCACGGCGGCGGCGTCCTTGGCCGCGATCAGGTCCGGCTCGTGCAGCAGCCGGAGCCCGGACGACAGTTGCGGGTCGTCGGCGTGGAAATCAGGCAGCAGCCGGGCCACGGCAGGGTCGGTCGGCTTGCTGTCCGGACCCACCGTCATGCCGGTGAGCTGGGCCAACGGATCGCTGGGCGCCTCGGCCCTGCGGGCCGCCAGCAGCTGCCGGACCTGGTCGACCAGGTCGGCGATCAGGGACGCCTCGGCGGGTTCGAAGGACGCGCTGTACTTACCGAAGCGGCGGTGGAATGGACGCACGGGTCAGCGGTCCTGCGCCATGGTCGCCCAGAGGCCGGCCGCCTGGAGCTTGGCGACGTCGCCCTCCATCTTCTCCCGCGGGCCGCTGGACACGGTGGCCCGACCCTTGTGGTGGACGTCGAGCATCAGCGCCTCGGCCTTGGGCCGGGGATGACCGAGCAGCTTCTGGAAGACGAGCGTCACGTACGACATCAGGTTGACCGGATCGTTCCAGACGATCGTCACCCAGGGCACGTCCGGCGCCGTGACGGTGTCGGTCGACCCGGTCTTCTCCGGCGCGGGCGCCGTCATCGCCCCGCCGGCCATCATCTTTCCCACCAAGCCACCCACGCCGCCATTTTCGCACCGATCCGGGGGGTGGGCCAACGACCCGCGTCGACTCGTCCCAAAGGTGGCTGAGGGGAGCCCTTGCGCATGAGGAGGTCCTGGCACTCCCGGGCCGCAGCACGGACCTGCAGCGGCCTGAAGGCGTCAGGGTCCAACCGGGTCCGCCGTGCTGGCCGCCGCGGCGAGCAGGCGATCCCAGAGACGAATGATCCGCGGCGGATCCAGGGGCGGCATCGTGTGCGTCGCTCCGATACTCATCAGGTACGCGATCTGAGCGAAGTCCGCCGCCGCCTGGCGATCGACTTCCATCTCCTCGAATTGCCTCTGCGCGAACTCGATGCGGGCACGGTCGACCCGGTCAAGACATTCCCGGGCGACCGGGTCAGCGGAAGCCCAAGTGCGGACGGCCTTCTCGAGGAGCGGCCGGCCGCCGTCGGCGGCCATGACGTCAGCCAGGACGCGACGCAACCGGGACTCACCGACCGGTTCCGGCCCGGCGTTCGCGCGGTCGATAAAGGCCAGGTTCTCCCGCTCCTCGAAATACTCCAGCAGCGCTCGGCGGTACCCCGGCATGCCGTCGAAGTGGTGGTAGAACGAGCCTTTGGTGAGTCCGAGACGGGATACGAGCGATTCGATGGTGAGTCCGTCGGTTCCGGATTCGGCCAGAGTCTCCAGACCTTCGTGGAGCCACCGCTCGCGAGTCTTCATGACTTCACCCAGGCCTTTCCATGCAACATACCATACGGTATAGTATGGACTCGTCATTCCATCGTTCAGGGGGGCATATGCACACCGACCGGAGCGCGCGAGCGCGGCGGGTCGCGGTCACCGATCCGATCGCGACCGCAGGCCGCCCGTACCAGTACGCCGATGCCTTCGAGCTGAGTGTGCCCGAGCCGGATCCCACCTGGCCCGAGGAGTGGATGCGCGCGGGCATGGACAGCGCTCCGAGATGGGTGGACCGAGTCGTTTCCCTGTTGGGGATTGCCGGGCCAGTGCGGTCGTCGACCGAAGGCCTCGGCGGCTTCCGGATCGTCGAATCCACAGCCGATGTCATTCATCTGGCGGTGGACGTCAGGCTCATCCGGGGTGTGCTGGTCGGCCGGCGGATCGGTCCGAACGGCCGTCGGCTCACGACTGCGCTGTGGTTCGGTCGCCCGGTGCTGGCACGGGCGCTCTGGGCGCTCATCGCCCCACTGCACCGCAGGATGGCTCGTCACATCCTGAGCAGCGCCATCCTCGCACCGGCCGGTCACGGCGCGGACGGCGGATCCGGCCGATGATCGCCGGTGGAACACACCCGCGCCGAACCAGGCGCCCCGTGGTCGGCGCCACCCTCGGACTGATCGGGGCCGTCCACGTCGCCCTGACCCCGCTGTTCTACCCCAGCTCGGTCGACAGCATCGTGCAGCACGGCGTCATCGCGTCGGTGGAGGCCGACCCGGAGCTGGTGCCGTTGCGCGGACTCGCATTCTGGTACGCCACATCGGGTTTGGGTGTCATCGCGCTGGGGACGGCAATGGCAGACTTGGAGCGGCGTGAGCTTCTGCGCCGACGGCACGCCGCCATGCTCGGCGTCATCGGACTGTGGGGGACGTTGCTGGTACCCAAGTCGGGCTTCTGGCTCTTCCTCCCGCTGGCCGCGCTCGCCGCAGCCCGAACCGGTGAGACCGATGGAGGGTCGACGCAGCGCCGCCGTGAGGTCTCTAGGCTCCAGGGATGGCCACGTCGACCGCCCTGTTCACCGACCGGTACGAGCTGACCATGCTGGCCGCGTCGATCGCGGACGGCACCGCCGACCGCCGGTGCGTGTTCGAGACGTTCGCCAGGCGACTCCCGCCGGGCCGCCGGTACGGGGTGGTCGCCGGAATCGGCCGGCTGGTCGACGCGCTGACCGGATTCACCTTCGGCCCGGACGAACTGGCCCGGCTCGGGGAGTTCCTGGATCCCGCGACCATGGAGTACCTGGCCGAGTACCGGTTCGACGGAGACGTCGACGGCTACCCGGAGGGCGAGTTGTTCTTCCCCGGCTCTCCGGTGCTGACCGTCACCGGCACCTTCGGCAACACCGTGATCCTGGAGACGCTGGTGCTGTCGATCCTCAACCACGACTGCGCGATCGCCGCCGCGGCCGCCCGGATGGTCACGGCCGCCGGGGACCGACCGTTGATCGAGATGGGCACCCGCCGCACGCATGAGGAAGCCGCCGTCGCAGCTGCCAGAGCCGCCTACCTGGCCGGGTTCTCCGCAACCTCCAACCTCGAGGCCGGCCGCCGGTTCGGCATCCCCACCGCGGGGACCGCCGCGCACGCCTTCACCCTGCTGCACGACACCGAGGAGGCGGCCTTCGCCTCCCAGGTGGCCACCCTCGGCGTCGGCACAACCCTGCTGGTGGACACGTTCGACATCACCACGGGCATCGAGACCGCCGTCAAGGTGGCCGGACCGGAGCTGGGCGCGGTCCGCATCGACTCCGGCGACCTCGCCGTGCTCACCCGGGCCGCCCGCCGCCAACTGGACGACCTCGGCGCGCCCGACACCAAGATCGTGCTGTCCGGCGACCTGGACGAGTACGCCATCGCCGCGCTGCGGGCCGACCCGGTAGACGTGTACGGGGTGGGCACCTCACTGGTCACCGGGTCAGGTGCGCCGACCGCGAGCATGGTCTACAAGCTCGTCCAGGTGGACGAGCGGCCGGTGGAGAAGCGCAGCGCGGACAAGGTGTCGCACGGTGGCCGTAAGTCGGTGATCCGGCGGGCCAAGGCCAGCGGCACGGTCACCGAGGAGGTGATCTTCCGCGGCACCGAGGACGACGCCCGAAGCGCCGCCGGACCCCACGACCGGATCGTGCCGGTTCCGCTGGTCCGCGGGGGCCGGCCGCTGGACGGCGCTGTCGATCTGATCGCGGCGCGGGAGCACCTGCGGCACGCGCTGACCACCCTGCCCTGGGAGGGGCTGACCCTGTCCGAGGGCGAACCCGCCATTCCTAGCACCCAGTTGGCCGCACCACCCACCACGAGGGACTGACCGTGAGCGAGGCTCGCCGAGCGAATCATCAACACACTCAGGCCGGCGCCCATTTCGGGGCGACCGAGCTTGCGAGGTGCCCCGGAAGGGAGTCGGCATGATGACCTGGACGAATGGGCCGGACCACGCGCTGCTGGTGGTCGACATGCAGCACGACTTCGGCGACCCGGACGGCTCGCTGTACGTGCGCGGCGGCGAGGAGATCATCGAGCCCATCAACATTGCGATCGAGCAGGCCCGGGCGGCCGGGCACCTGGTCGTGTACACGCAGGACTGGCACCCGCGGCAGACCCCGCACTTCGCCGAGCACGGAGGGCTGTGGCCCGTGCACTGCATCATCGACTCCGTCGGCGCGGCGTTCCTGCCGGGGATCCTCGTCGACGGGCCCGTCGTGCGGAAGGGCTCGGGACCGGAGGACGGGTACAGCGGCTTCTCCGTGCTGCACCTGCCCTCGGGGCAGGACCGGGAGACCGAGCTGTCCGCGATTCTGGACGAGAACGGCATCATGGCCGTCACCGTGGTCGGGCTGGCCGGCGACTGGTGCGTCAAGTCCACTGCGATCGACGCGGTGCGGCTGGGCTACCGGGCCACCGTGCCGCTGGCGTTGACCCGGTTCGTCGAGCTCAAACCGGGCGACACCGGAAGGGCGGTGGACGCCATGCGGGTGGCCGGCGTCGAGGTCGTCGAGGAGACCGGATAGTCGGCCGATCCCTGAGGCGGCCCGGTCGCGCGTCAGGCGAAAGGGCCGGGGATCTCGCCCGACCCGCGGGTCACCAGGCGCACCGGCAGCACCACATCCTTGGTCATCGCGGACCCGGCCAGCCCGGAGAACACCGCCTCGGCCGCGATCCGCCCGATCGCCTCGGGGTCCTGCGCGACCACTGTCAGCGGCGGGTCGACCAGTTCGGCCAGGTCCAGGTCGTCGAACCCGACGACCGCGATCCGGTGTCCGGCGCCCCGATGCCGCAGCGCCGCCAGCACGCCGATCGCGAGCAGGTTCTGCGCGGCGAACACTGCGGTCGGCGGATCGGGCAGGTCCAGCATCGCGGCCATCGCCAGTTCGGCCTGCAGCGGATCCGCCTGGCCCCGCCAGACCAGGGCCGGATCGGCGGAGAGGCCGGCCTCCCGAAGCGCCCGCGACCAGCCCCGCTGCCGCTCCTCCGCGGTGTAGAGGCCGGGCCGGTCGCCGAGAAACGCGATGCGGCGGTGCCCGTGCGCGATCAGGTGACAGGTGGCGTCGTGCGCGCCCTTGCCGTTGGCGACTCGCACGGTAGGGCAGTCCAGCCGGCGTGGGGGTCGGTCGACGAACACTACGGGCAGCCCCCGCTGCACCTCCGGCTCGAGAAACGAACAGTCCCGCCGGCAGGACATGATGACCAGGCTGTCCACCGCGCGGGCCAGCAGCCGGTGGATCAGGTACTCCTCCCGGTCCGGGTCGGCGTTGGTGCTGACCGCGAGCACCAGGCTGCCCTCGTGGCCCGCCACCCGTTCCACGGATCGGTTCAGCATCGCCGCGAACGGGTTGCTGACGTCCTCCAGCACCAGACCCACCGAGGCGGACCTGCCGTCGGACCGACGAAGGGCGTGCGCGGCGTCGTTGCGTCGGTAGCCGAGCCTCGCCGCGGCGGCCAGCACCCGTTCCCGGGTTTCCGGGGACGCGCCGACCTCGTCGTTGATCACCCTGGAGACGGATTTCAGGCTGACGCCGGCGGCCCTGGCCACGTCGTTCATGGTGGGCCGGCGCATCCGGTCAGCCATGTCGCAGGGTCCTGTCCACCCGAAGACTCTCGCATCCTCCGAGCCGGTCGGCCACCGCACCCGGGCGGCCGACGCGGGCCGCATCGTTTCAACCAGGGATGCCGCCGGTGCGATGTGCGCTTCACCACAGTGCGGCACAATCTGCGCCATGCGACCCGCGCCGCCCGACCTGCACGCCGAGGCCCGCGAGATCCTGAGCGGCCGCCCCCGACACCTGCAGGAGCTGTTCGAGCTGCGGCTCGACCGGTGGTGGCAGGACCTGGACGACGCGCTGGTCGCCGTGTACGGCGCGGACCGGGCCGTCGATCTGGAGCGACGGCTCGTCCGGATGGCGGCGTCCGCGTTCGACGGGCGGGATTCCGACCTGCATCGGCTGGACCTGCAGCGGACCCTCGACCCGGGCTGGTTCCAGGACGAGTCGATGCTCGGGTACGCCTGCTACACCGAGCGGTTCGCCGGCGACCTCACCGATGTGATCGACAGGATCGGCTACCTGCGCGAGCTCGGCGTCACCTACCTGCACCTGATGCCGCTGCTTCAGCCACGGGACGGCGACAACGACGGCGGCTACGCGGTTTCCGATTACCGGCGGGTGCGGGTCGACCTGGGCACCATGGACGACCTGCGCACGTTCGCCGCCGAGCTACGGTCGGTGGGCATCAGCCTGGTGATGGATCTGGTGCTCAACCACGTCGCCGCCGAGCACGCCTGGGCGAAGGCCGCCCGGGACGGCGACCCGCGCTACCGCGACTACTTCCACATCTACCCGGACCGCACCGAACCGGACCGCTTCGAACGAACCCGGCCCGAGGTCTCCCCGGACTTCGCCCCCGGCAGTTTCACCCACTCGCCGGAACTGGATGGCTGGGTGTGGACCACGTTCAACTCCTGGCAGTGGGACGTGAACTGGGCCAACCCCGACGTGTTCGCCGAGTACACCGATATCATCCTGTTCCTGGCGAACCAGGGCGTGCAGGTGCTGCGGTTGGACGCCATCGCGTTCGTCTGGAAGCGGCTGGGCACCAACTGCCAGAACCAGCCCGAGGTGCACGCGATCACCCAGGCGCTCCGCGCGGTGGCCCGGATCGCCTGCCCGGCAGTGCTGTTCAAGGCCGAGGCGATCGTCGCGCCGCAGGACCTTGTGCACTACCTGGGGCAGGGCGCACACCACGGCAAGGTCAGCGACATCGCGTACCACAACAGCCTCATGGTGCAGATCTGGTCCATGCTGGCAGCCGGCGACGCCACCCTGGCCGCGCACGCCTTGCGGGCCATCCCGCCGGTGCCGTCGACGACGACCTGGGTCACCTACGTCCGCTGCCACGACGACATCGGCTGGGCCATCGACCCGGCGGACGCCGCCGCAGTCGGACTGGACGGGTTCGCGCACCAACGGTTCCTGTCCGCCTACTACTCCGGGGAATACCCGGGCTCACCCGCCCGCGGCATGGTGTTCCAGGAGAACCCCGACACCGGGGATCGCCGGATCAGCGGCTCAGCGGCCAGCTTGGCCGGGCTCGACGCGGTGGCCTCGGCAACCGACGCCGACCTGGTGGTGGGCCGGTTGTACCTGGCGCTCGCGATCATCATGGGCTGGGGCGGCATCCCGGTGATCTGGATGGGCGACGAGATCGCCACCGTCAACGATCCCGACTGGGCGTCCGAACCCGGACACGAGAGCGACAACCGGTGGGCGCATCGGCCGCGGATGGACTGGGACCGGGCGCAGGAGCGGCACGACCTGACGACCGTGCCGGGCCGGG
>JBIOVW010000302.1:0-2494 GCA_044867945.1 Nakamurella sp.
TTGAAGCGTCGAAACAACTTAGATGGCATCAAAACCGGGGAGTCCATGAGTTCCCGGGATGAGCCTGGCGGGTGCCTGCTGATTGGCCAGGTGGTGTCCGGCGTGACAGGCGGCGCGAGCCCGGTTCGTCACCGCCGACGACCCGGACCGGTCGGTGCCGAACCCGGCGCCGGATCTGCCGGAGATCGTCGCCGAGGTCGACAAGCTCTTGGCAGCAGGCATTCCCGTGGTCACCCTGGTCACCGACCGGCCGCTGAGCCGGCGGATCGGCTACGTCGGCATCGACAACCGGGCCGCCGGCGCGACGGCCGCCTACCTGGTCGACCGGTTGCTCGGCGCGGAACCCGGGTCGGTGCTGATCGCCATCAGCCGCAGCGTTTTCCGGGGTGAGGAGGAGCGCGAGATCGGGTTCCGCGCCACCCTGCGGGACCGCTCCGACCGGGCCGTCGTGGACGTCACCGACACCGACGGGCTGGACGACTCGGTTCGGGAGCGGACCCGCCTGCGCCTGCTGGACCACCCGTCGGTCGTCGCGGTGTATTCGACCGGCGGCGGGAACCGGGCGATCCTGGACGCGTTCGACCTCGTGGACCGGCGGTGTTCGGTTTTCGTCGGCCACGATCTCGATCGGGACAACCGGGAACTGCTTTCTCGGCAACGTATCTCGGCTGTGCTGCACCACGACCTGACCGCCGACATGCGCCGTTGCTGCCAGCTGATCATGCAGCACCACGGCGCGATCGAGGGCGCCGGTGCCGCGGTGCCCTCGCCGATCCAGGTGGTGACCCCGTTCAACCTGCCTCCCGCCGGAGAGGAATGAGGTGCGGCACGCTGCGCGCCACTCCGCCGGCTGGCCCGCGGCCGCCGCGCTGATCAAAGCTTCACCGAACCCGACAAAATCGGCGCGAAAGCGGGCAAAGGATCAGCGCGTTGCGCGAACCGGCGCCAGCACCGGCCCGGGCTGATCAACGTGGCGCTGACCCGGGCAAATCGGGCACGGTTTCGCCGCGTTGACGCTTCAGCGTGGCGGCGGGGCGCTCCCGACGAAGGTGGGAGCTATCGGACAGCACCGCGCTGATCAAAGAGTCACCGAACCGGACGAATCCGGCGCGAAAGTGGTTGTTGGATCAGCGCGGATCCCCACGGGCCTGTGCCGGACCGCGCATATAGGACGTAACGGTCACCTTTGTTCTCGACTGATCAGCGAACCGCGCGGAGCCTCGAGCGGCAGGGGTCAGGCGGTGCCGTCGATCGGCTCCGGGTGCTCCGCCAGCCAGGCAAGCACCTCGTCGGTGTGCTGACCGAGGGCCGGGGGCGCGGTGTGCTCCCGGTGCCACTCGTCGCCGGCGCCGTCGAAGAATCGCAGCGGCGGGCCGGGCAGTTGAATCGTGCCCAGCTCCGGGTGGTCCACGTCGATGAGCAGGCCCTGGGAATGCGCCTGGTCCCACTCGTAGACCTGCTCCAGGTTCTTGACCTCGCCGCTGGGCACGCCGATCTCGGACAGCTTGGCCAGCAGGTCGGTGGTCTGGTACCCCGCGAACGCCTGGTCGACCGCGGCACGAACGCCGGCGCCGTTGCGCACCCGGTCGGCGTTGGTGGCGAAGCCGGGCGCATCCAGCGGCAGCCCGAAGGCCGGCGCGAACTTCTGCCACAGGCCTTCCGAGCCGACCGCGATCTGCACCGTGCCGTCGCCCGAGTGGAACAGGCCGTACGGGCAGATGGACGGGTGATGCGGGCCCTCGGCCTTGGGAATCTCGCCGGCGACCGTCCAGCGAGTGCCCTGGAACGCGTGCACCCCGACGACGCTGGCCAGCAGCGACGTGCGGACCAGCCCGCCGAGGCCGGTGCGGCCCCGCTCGGCCAGCTTGGCCGCCACGCCGAACGCGCCGTACATGCCGGCCAGCAGATCGGCGATCGGCACCCCGACCTTGGTGGGGGTGTCCGGGTCGGGGCCGGTCATCGACATGAGACCGGCCTCGCCCTGGGCGATCTGGTCGTAGCCGGCGCGGCCGCCCTGCGGTCCGTCGTGTCCGAATCCGGAGATCGACAGCACCACCAGGCCGGGGTTCAGCTCGGTCAGCCGCGCCAGCGGGAATCCCAGCCGGTCGAGCACGCCCGGCCGGAAGTTCTCCAGCAGCACATCGGCCCGGCGGACCAGTTCGGTCAGGGCGTCCTTGCCGGCCTCGTTCTTGAGGTCCAGGGTGATCGACTGCTTGTTCCGGTTGCAGGACAGGAAGTACGTCGAGATACCTTCGCCGGCCGCGATTTCCGTGGTCAGGCCGGACTCGGAACGGGCGACGAACGGCGGGCCCCAGCCGCGGGTGTCGTCACCGCCGCCCGGGGTTTCCACCTTGATCACCCGCGCGCCGAGGTCCGCCAGCATCATCGCGGCGTGCGGCCCGGCGAGGGCGCGAGTGAGGTCCACGACGACGATGTCGGAGAGGGGACCACCGTTCACAGTTGCTCCATTCCCTGTTGATCATGGGGAAAGGGT
>JBIOVW010000303.1:0-4971 GCA_044867945.1 Nakamurella sp.
TCCGGTCCGAGCCGCGGTCGCGTTCGAAGGACCTGCGAAACCAGCCGATGAATCGCTCACTGGTCGCCATCCTCACGCCCGGCCCCGGGCGACGTCCAGCACCGCCGAACGCGGCGCGTGGCGAGGCACGATGCCCGGCCGGAATCAACCGGCGATCGTCAGGTAGATCAGCGTCAGGTTCAGCGCGATCACCAGCGCCACCACGACGGCGGCCACCGCGGTGGTCACCGGATGGTTGACCACCGACCCCATGACGGCCCGCGACCGGGTCAGCAGCAGCAGCGGCACCAGCACGAACGGCAGGCCGAATGACAGCACCACCTGGGAGATCACCAACGCGAGGGTGGGATCGACACCCACCGCCAGGATGATCACCGCGGGGACCATGGTGATCACCCGGCGCAGCAGCAGCGGGACGGTCCGTCGCAGCAGCCCGGCCATCACCACCGCGCCGGCATAACAGCCGACCGAGGTGGAGGCCAGCCCGGAGGCGAGCAGGCCGATCGCGAACAGTGCGGCGACCACGCCGCCCAGGGACTGCCCGACGGCATCGTGCGCGGCCTGCAGCGACAGCTCCTCGGTTCCCCCGGACAACGACGTCGCGGCGACGAGCAGCATGGCCAGGTTGACCGCACCGGCCAGCAGCATCGCCGCGCCGACGTCGAACCGGGTGGCTCTGAGCACCTTCGGCAGTTCCAGGTCGCCGGGTCGGCCGTGCCGGTCACGGGCGAGCGCGGAGTGCAGGTAGACGGCGTGCGGCATCACGGTCGCGCCGAGCATGCCGGCGGCCAGCAGCACACTTCCGGTGCCGTCGAAGGCGGGCACCAGCCCACCGACCACCGCGCCGGGCGGCGGTGGCTCGACGAACAGACCGGCAATGAACCCGACCGCGATGACGACGAGCATGGTGGTGATGACCCGTTCGAATGCCCGCTGGCCGCGGCGGTCCTGCACGATCAGCAGACCGGTTGCGACGACGGCGGTGATGACGCCGCCGAGCAGCAGCGGCAGGTCGAACAGGATGTTCAAGGCGATGGCTCCGCCGAGCACCTCGGCCAGGTCGGTGGCCATCGCGACCACCTCGGCCTGCAGCCAATACGCGATCCGCCCGCCGCCGGGCAGCCGATCCCGCAGCGACTCGGGCAGCGTCATTCCGGAGGCCAGCCCGAGCTTGGCCGACAGGTACTGCACCAGGCAGGCCATCAGGTTGGCCAGCACGACCACCCAGACCAGCAGGTAGCCGTAGACCGCACCAGCGGTGACGTTGGTCGCCACATTGCCGGGGTCGACGTAGGCGATCGCGGCGACGAATGCGGGGCCGAACAGCGCCATCGTGCCCCGGGCGCGGGTCACCACGGAGGAAAGGGACATCACGCAGGAACCTATCCCATGCGAGCAGGTGATTGACCCAGCGGTCGAGCGCCGCGGCGCGCAGCGCATGATTCAGCCGAATCTGTATTATTCGGCTGTGGCGATCTTGGTCGGGGGTGTCCGGTGAGCGGTGGGCATACGCACGCGCACGCCCACGATGTCGGCGGCGGCGACCATCGCGTCCGGCTGGCGATCGCGCTCGGCCTGACCTCGGTCGTGCTGATCGTCGAGGTGATCGGCGCGATCATCTCCGGCAGCCTCGCCCTGCTCGCGGACGCCGGACACATGCTGACCGACGCCGCCGGCCTGGTCATCGCGCTGATCGCCGCCCAGCTGGCCAGGCGTGGACCGACCGACCGGCGCACCTGGGGCTACCTGCGGGCAGAGGTGCTGGCCGCGACCCTTCAAGCGGCGATTCTGCTCGCCGTCGGGTCGTTCATCCTGTTCGAGGGGATCCAGCGGCTGTTCGCACCGCCCGAGGTGGCGTCCGGGATCATGCTGGTCTTCGGCGTGGTCGGCCTGCTCGCGAACCTCGTCGCGCTGCTGGTGCTGGCCGGCGGCCGGGGATCCAACTTCAACATGCGGGCGGCGTTCCTGGAGGTGCTCAATGACGCCCTTGGTTCGGTGGCCGTCATCGCCGCGGCGGTCGTCATCGCCACCACCGGCTTCGAACGGGCCGACGCCATCGTGTCCATCCTGATCGCCCTGGCGATCCTGCCGCGCACCTTCCTGCTGCTGCGCGAGACGACGTCGGTGCTGCTGGAGAGCACCCCCCGGGGGCTCGACCTGGGCGACGTACGCCGGCACCTGCTCGAGCTCGACCACGTCAAGGCCGTGCACGACCTGCACGCCTCGCAGGTGGCGACCGGGCTGCCGGTACTCACCGCGCACGTGGTCGTCGACGATTCCTGCTTTCAGGACGGGCACGCGCCGCAGATGCTCGATCAACTGCAGTCCTGCGTGGCCGAGCACTTCCCGGTCAGCATCGAGCACTCGACATTCCAACTCGAACCCGCCGGGCATCGGCAGCACGAGCACGGCGCCCACGCCTGACCCTCGCCGGTGGGCGGCGAGCCCTGGTCGGGCGTACGTTCGGGGGCGGCGCGGCAGGGCGCCACCGGTCCGCGGGCAGGGCTGAGCCCACCTGAGCATCGCTCCCAGATTGCGGACGCACCTCTTTCGCCCCGACGGCGCGGACATCGGGACCGTTGCGAAGGAGGCATCATGCCCGCACCCGTCCGTTGGACCCTCCCGGACCACCCCGACCTGCACCAGTTGCGCACGCAGGCCAAGGAGATCCGGCGCCACGCCGCCGAAGGCGATTCCGCCACCGTCGAGCTGTGCAGCACCTACGACCCCGGCGACGGGCCGGTCACGCTGGCCCGGGCGCAGCGGGTGCTGGCCCGGGCCTACGGGTTCGCGGGTTGGTCGACGCTGATCGAGCATGTCCGCGCCCGCGCCGAACTCAGCCGCCCCATGGAACCCGGTGACGACGCGGACGACGCGGACGATCGGTTCCTGCGGCTGGCCTGCCTGAACTACACCGAGCCGTACCGAGCCGACCGCGCCGTCGCGCTGCTCGCCGTCGACCCCTCGTTGGCGACCCGCTCCGCCGCCACCCTCGCAGCCTGCGGCCGAGCCGACGATCTCGTCGTCCTGCTCGCCGCCGACCCGTCCGCGGCGACCCGGGAGGTGGGACCGCACCGCTGGCCGCCGCTGCTGTACGTGTGCTATTCGCGGCTCGACCTGGGCGACCCGGTGCGCACCGCCCGGATGCTGCTGGACGCCGGCGCCGACCCCGACAGCGGGTTCCTGTGGAAGGGTCTGCCCTCGCCGTTCACCGCCCTCACCGGGGTGCTCGGCGGGGGCGAGCGGTACGAGCCGCCGCATCCGCAGGCGTTAGAGCTCGCCGAGATGCTGCTGGACGCAGGCGCCGACCCGAACGACAACCAGGCCTTCTACAACCGGCAGTTCCGGTCGGACGACCGCCACCTCGGCCCGCTGCTGCGGCATGGTGCCGGCCACGACCACCCCTCGCCCTGGCGGGACCGGCTCGGCGCGGCGTACCCGTCCCCGGAGCAGATGGTCGGCGAGCACCTGCGCAGCGCCGCTGAGCACGGATTCGACAACCGCGTCCGGATCCTGCTTGCGCACGGCGTGGACCCGAACACCCGCGGCTACCACCCGATCCTGGGCGACCAGACCGCGTACGAGATCGCGGTCCGGTTCGGTCAGGCCGGTGCCGCGCGACTGCTGGCCGAGGCCGGCGGACGCAGCGACCGCATCGACGACGCCGACCGGCTGCTCATGGCGGCCGTGACCGGTGACGGGCCGACGATGGCGCAACTCCGTGAGCGGGTTCCCGACCTCACCGCGCGCCGGCCCCGGGCCGTGGGCGTCGCCGCGGCACACCACGACATCGGCGCACTGGCAAGGCTTCTCGCGTTGGGCTACTCGGTGAACGCGGCTGGACGCGACGGTGTCACCGCGTTGCACGAGGCCGCGCTGCGCGGCAATCGGGCCATGTGCGAGTGGTTGGTCGACAACGGCGCGGACCGGACCGTCCTCGATCGGCGGTTCACATCGAACCCGGCCGGGTGGGCGGCGCACGCCGGGCACGAGGACCTGGCCGGGTGGCTCGCCCCGGCCGAGTGAACCACCCGCCGGGCCTCGGCTTGCCCGCTGGCCTGCACCAAAGGGAAGGCGCGCGGCCGCATCCCCGGGTTACCTCGGCAGATGACGCGCCTGCACCGCCCGGTCCCCCGCGCGCCGGTGACCACTCGGGCTCAGCCGCAGGTGACGTCCGTGAGGTCGGCGGACAGCTGATCAGAGGTCGCGTTGTCGCGGGACGCCTTGACCAGCAGCCGGGTGATGCTGCCGGCGGCCACCCCATCCGCCGGCCGCACCGCCTGGTTGACGGTCTGCAGCACCGGGGCATCGGTGTCGTCGGCGGGGCCGTCGTAGATGATGACCTTGACCTGGACCCCGGACGGGCAGTCGGCCCCGTTCCACGCCTCGACCGCCCAGCACGCGTCGTCGCCGCACTCGGTGTTCTCGTCGTCGGTGACCTCGTCCGCGAATCGGCCGCCGAAGCCGGTTCCGTAGGCGTCGAACCCGTCGGGCAGCGGCACGGCGGGTCCGGTTGTCCCGGTGGCCGCGGGATCGACTGTGGTGGTGATGGTTTCGGTCACCGTGCGGGTTGTGGTGGCGCGTGTGGTGGACACGGCGGTGGTGGTCACGGTGACGGTGCTCGCTGCCGCCACGGGGGTCGGCGTCGACGATCCGCAGCCGGCCAGCACCAGGCCGACCGCAAGGACGACCAACGCGGTCAGCGCACGCCTCATGTCGGGTGACCCCCGCTCTGCTACCGGCCGTTGCCGGATCATCGCCTCCGACGATACGCACTCAGAGTAGTCATGGGAAGTAGCCCTTGACCCAATTGGCGTAGTGGATCGGTGCTCGCTTCTGGCGGACAGGGCGAGGCGCCCCCCGCCGTGCGCCGGTTTTGTCCGGTTCAGTTGGTGTTGGATCAGCGCAGGAACCGTTCAACCGTGCGGCAGTCGGCCGCGCTGATCCAAAGCCCACCTATCCGCCGGTTTT
>JBIOVW010000304.1:0-11605 GCA_044867945.1 Nakamurella sp.
TCATCGCCTCCGCGCCCCTGACGCCGCTGACCATGCAGACCTTCGTCGCCGGGCTCGAGCGGGAGACCGACACCTTCTCCCTGGCCGTGGAGCGGCTGGGCATCACGCTGCAGGCCTGCATCGCCGAACACGACTACGACCACCCCTGGGCGTTCGGTTACTTCCAGCGGGCCGATCGGGTCGAGCTGCTGGCCGAGCCGGCGGCCAAGTTGTTGGTCCGCGGGCGCGGCGACTCGAGGTCGCTGGCGCTGGCCGCCCGCAGCGTCGGGGCCGACGAGGTGTACATCACCTACTCCACCGACGACGGCCTGATCGAGGTCGCCGCGGCGGGCGTGAACAAAGGAACTGCGCTGGCTCAACTGGCCGCCCGCTGGAACATCGACCGCAGGGACGTCATCGCGTTCGGCGACATGCCCAACGACCTGGAGATGCTGCACTGGGCCGGGTTCAGCGTGGGCATGGGCAACGCGCATCCGGACGTCCATGCCATCGTCAGCGAGGTCGGTGCCCACCACCACGAGGATGCGGTTGTGCAGATCCTCGAGCGCTGGTTCTAGGCCGACTAGCCAAGGGAGCTCAGGTCGGGCGGCACATCGACCCCGTGCCGCCGCAGGTCCGCCAGGGCCACGATGTCCAGCGCCCGCTCATGGGTGGCGGCCAGCACCACAGGCGCCGCGGCCCCGGCATCGAGGGCCTGTTGCCAGCGGGCGGCCACCACGCACCAGCGGTCGCCGGGCGTCAGACCCGGGAACCGGTACTCAGGACGCGGTGTCCGCAGGTCGTTCCCAACTGCCTGCTGATGGTCCAGGAACTCGGCCGTCACCACCGCGCACACCACGTGCCGGCCGACGTCCTCCGGCCCGGTGGCGCACCGGCCGTCCCGGTAGAACCCGGTGACGGGGTCGATCCCGCACGGTTCGAGCTCGCCGCCGAGGACATTGCGTTCGCTCACCCGCGCATCATCCTCAGACCGCGGCCTTCTCGGCGTGGCGGGCCACGTCGACCACCCGGTCGCCCGGTTGAGTCAGAGCATCGCCCACGCGTCGATGAACACCGACCGCAGGACCGACTCGATCTCGTCGAACACCGACTGGTCGCTGATCAGCGGCGGCGCCACCTGCACGACGGTGTCCCCGCGGTCGTCCGCCCGGCAGTACAGACCCCGCTCGAAAAGGGCCGGCGACACGAACTCCCGCAGGATCCGCTCGCTCTCCTGCGGAGTGAACGTCTCCTTGGTCGCTTTGTCCTTGACCATCTCGATGCCGAAGAAGAACCCGTCGCCGCGGACGTCCCCGACGATCGGCAGGTCGAGCAGCTTTTCCAGGGTGGCCCTGAAGTCGGCCTCCCGGCGCAGCACGTTGCCCAGCAGATCCTCGGACTCGAAGATGTCCAGGTTGGCCAGCGCGACCGCGCAGGACACCGGGTGCCCGCCGAAGGTGTAGCCGTGGGCGAAGATGGTGTCGCCGGTGCCGAACGGCTCGAACACCCGGTCGGAGATGATCGCCGCGCCGAGCGGCGAATACCCGGACGTCAGGCCCTTGGCCGAGGTGATGATGTCCGGCTGGTAGCCGAACTTCTGCGAGCCGAACATGGTGCCGAGCCGGCCGTAGGCGCAGATCACCTCGTCGGAGACGAGCAGGACGTCGTGGGTGTCGCAGATCTCGCGGACCCGGTCGAAGTAGCCGGGCGGTGGCGGGAAGCAGCCGCCCGCGTTCTGCACCGGCTCGACGAACACCGCCGCGACCGTCTCCGGGCCCTCCATCAGGATGGCCTGTTCGATCTGGTCGGCGGCCCAACGGCCGAACGCCTTCTCGTCGTCGGCGACGAACTCGGGGGCCCGGTAGAAGTTGGTGTTCGGCACCCGGATCGAGCCTGGCACCAGCGGCTCGAACGGGGCCTTGAACGCGGGCACTCCGGTCACCGACAGCGCGCCCTGGGTGGTGCCGTGGTAGGCGATGGCCCGGCTGATCACCTTGTGCTTGGCCGGCCGGCCGGTCAGCTTGAAGTACTGCTTGGCGAGCTTCCAGGCGGTTTCCACCGATTCACCGCCGCCGGTGGAGAAGAACACCTTGTTCAGATCGCCCGGCGCGGCCGCGGCCAGCCGGTCGGCCAGTTCGACCGCGGTGGGGTGCGCGTAGGACCACACCGGGAAGAACGCCAGCTTGCGGGCCTGCGCGGCGGCGGCCTGGGCCAGCTCCTCCCGACTGTGCCCGGCCTGCACGACGAACAGCCCGGACAGCGCGTCCAGGTAGCGCCGCCCCTCGGTGTCCCAGATGTGGCACGCCTCGCCCCGCTCGATGGTCGGAACCGGCTTGCCCGCGTAGGAGGACATGCGGGTGAAGTGCATCCAGAGGTGATCGGCGGCCGAGCTCGTCTCGGTCGGCAGTGTGGCGGTCATCGGGTTCCCCAGGTGTAGGTCTGTTTGGACAGGTCGAGATAGACGAAGGTCTCGGTATTTCGGACGCCGTCGACGGTGCGGATGTGTCCGTTGATCACGCGGACCAGGTGCTCGTCGTCCGTGCACACGACCTCGACCAGCAGGTCGAACGATCCGGCCGTGACGACCACGTAGGCCACCTCGTCAAGCGCGGACACGGCCTCGACGACCGGTTCGATCGGGCCGTCGACCCGGATCCCGATCATCGCCTGACGGGTGAAACCGACATGCAGCGGGTTGGTCACCGCCACGATCTGCACGACGCCCGACCGCAGCAGCCGCTGCACGCGTTGCCGCACCGCGGCCTCGGACAGCCCGACGGCCTCGGCGATGGCGGCGTACGGTCGCCGCCCATCCTGCTGCAGCTGCTCGATGATCTTCTTGGAGACCTCGTCCAGCGGGATCCGGCCCGGCGGATCCGGGTCCACCGGCCCGGCTGTTGCCTGCGACATGTGACCATCATGACCGTAGATAGAGCATTGTGCAAGTGAATCGGTCGTACGGAAGCGCGTTGACAACGAAATCCGAAGCTGCGAGGATTGGTGGACGTTGCCGATCGGGGGGAGAATCGTCGGTATGGCCAGGTACGGCTCGATGTACGGACCCGACATCACCTTCACCGGGGTGCCCCGTTGCGACCTGGCCGACCCGGCGAGTTACGCCGACGCGACCGCGGTGATCCTCGGGGCGCCCTACGACTCGGGCACGTCCTACCGGTCCGGCGCCCGGATGGGGCCGATGGCGTTGCGCAGCTGCGACTATTCCGAGCACACCGGCTCCCGGCCGCACCTGTCGCTGCGGGTCGATCCGCTGCTGGACCTCGGCGTGGTGGATGCGGGCGACGTCGAGATGGCGCCGACCGAGACGGAGCGGTCGTTGGCGAGTCTGCAGGACGCGGTGCTGACCCTGGTGCGGGCGGGCAAGATCCCGGTCGTGCTGGGCGGTGACCACACCGTCGCGCAACCCGACATCACCGCCCTGGCCGAACATTTCGGCTACGGCCGCATCTCGGTGATCCACTTCGACGCGCACGCGGACACCGGAAACATCCAGTTCGGCTCGCTGTACGGGCACGGCCTGCCGATGCGGCGGGTCATCGAGTCCGGTGCGGTCCGGGGAGAGCGGTTCCTGCAGATCGGGCTCCGCGGGTACTGGCCGGAGCCGCCGGAGTTGCTGTGGATGGCCGAACGGGGCATGCGCTGTTACGAGATGGCCGAGATCGGCCGTCGCGGGCTGGACGAGGTGCTGACCGAGGCGATCACGATCGCCGTCGACGACACCGACGGGGTGTACCTGTCGGTGGACATCGACGTCTGCGACCCCGCTGCCGCGCCGGGTACCGGCACCCCGGAGCCGGGCGGGCTGACCGCTCGGGAACTGCTCGACGCGGTGCGGCGGATCGGACGGGAGGTGCCACTGGTGGGCTTCGAGATCGTGGAGGTGGCCCCGCCCTACGACCACGCGGACATCACCGCCATGCTGGGCAACCGGGTGGTGCTGGAGACGCTGTCCGGCATCGCCAGGCGCCGGGCCGACGCGACGGCCGGGACCCTATGGGACGAAGCGACCCCGATGATGGCCGGCCGGGTGGCGGCTGCCGGGAACGGGGAGCCGGCGGCCGAACAGCCCGGCGCCGTCGAGCACGAGCGTTCGTTGTAGCGGCGAACCGTCGCCGTAGCCTGGGACAAGAAGGTCGACGACGTCGCCCGTGCCGAGGCGAAGGATCCGGATGAGCGGAATTCGGGTGAGAACGGCGTCCGTCGATGACACACATGCTGTCGTAGACTCTTTGGCCAGCGCCTTTCAGGAAGACCCGAGTTTCGTTTGGTGTATCCCCGGGACTGAGGAACGACGACGGCTCCTGAGAGAGTACTTCGGCGTGGTCTTCGATGCACTGCGCACGCACGGCGGGTGCTACTGCGTGCCCGATGCTGCCGCCGCGGCGTTGTGGGTGCCACCCGGTCGGCAAGCCTTGACCGAAGAGCAGGGTGCGCGGCTCCGGCAGGTGTTCGAGGCGGTGGGTGCGGCCGAGGCGGACCGGTTTGCGGATTTGATCGGCGTGATGGACGCCTGCCACCCGCACCCGGAGCACTTCTACCTCTGGTTGCTCGGTGTCGCGTCGACCGCCCAGCGTCGAGGGCTGGGCAGCGCCCTCTTGCGATCCAGGCTCGGCTGGTGCGACCTGCACTCGGTGCCGGCGTACCTGGAAGCGACCAGCGACGGCAACAGGCGCCTGTACGAACGACACGGGTTCCACGTGACGGGCGAGTTCACCGCCGGCGGGTCGCCACCGATGTGGTCGATGTGGCGGGATGCCGGCGCCCCTTGGACGGGCCAGGAGGTGGATGTCGGCGCGGCCGTGGTCAGCCGCGGGGCGCGATCGTTGCGCGGATCGGGCCGCCTGCGGTCAGCGTAAACGGCAGGGCGATCGGGAAATCCGGCTCCAACGAGGTGATCCGCGCCCGGCGAATGATCGTCGCCAACCCGAGCGTTGCCTCCAGCATGGCGAAGTGGTCGCCGATGCACGACCGCGGGCCGGCGCCGAACGGCAGGTACCGCCACCGATCCTCGCCGGTCAGCCGGGCGGAGGCGAATCGATCCGGATCGAAGCGCTCCGGATCCGGCCACAGCGCGGGGTCGTGGTGCATCGCGTACGTCCCGACCAGCACGTAGGTGCCGGCCGGGATCCGGTGGCCGTCCACCACCACATCCCGCATCGCGGATCGCACGATGGCCGCGGCCGGCGGGCAGATCCGCAGCGACTCGTGGATCACCCGCACCGTAAACGGCAGGGCGGGCACATCCTCCGGGGTCAGCGGTCGATCGCCCAGCGAGGAGACCTCCGCGGCGACCCGGTCCTGGAGCGCGGCGTCCCGGCCGAGCGCCCAGAGGCTGTGCGCCAGTGTGGTCGCCGTGGTGTCGTGGCCGGCGAAAGGAAGATCAACAGTTCGTCCCGGATCTGCTCGTCGGTCAGCGGCGCGCCGGTGTCCGGGTCGGTCGTCCGGAGCAGCAGGTTGACCAGCTCGGCCGGACCGTCCGGATCGGCCCGGGCCGCGCGCATCGCCTCGCCGATGACTGTCCGCACGGCGCGCAGTGACCGGCGCATCCGCCGCCGCGCGGGGGTCGGCAGCCAGCGCGGTGCCCGGATGGGACGGACGGTTCGTTCGGTGATCCAGGACAACAAGAACCGCACGTGCGGCCCGAGATCGTCCGCCCGCTCGCCGAGGTCGAGTCCGAAGGCCGAGCGGCCGATCACCCGCAGGGTCAAGCGCCTGGTCTGCTCGTCCAGATCCACCGAGCCGTCGGAAATCCAGCTCCCGACCAGGCCATCCGCGGCCTCGGACATGTGGCCGGCGAAGGTCGCCACGTGTCGCCGGGTGAACAACGGTGACACTGCGCGGCGGCGTGGCAACCAGGTGTCCTGCGGCAGGTTGAACAGGTTGTACCCGAGGGCCCGGCTCTCCCGGTACAAGATCGTCTGCTTGTCGAAGGCGCCGTCCGTGCGGCCGAGCACATCGCGAGCGCCCTGCGGCGAGGTGACCATGGCGTACGTCGGGATCAGCCACCGTGGGCGGAGCTGGAGCAGGGCCACCGGGCCGGCCACGGCCGCGACCCTGCCTGGCCCTATGTGGAACTGCTTGAGCACCATCAGCTTCTGCCGCGTGTCGAGCGGGGCCTCCGGGGCCAGCGGCACGGAGGTCGGATCGAGGACCGTCATGAATTGATCACGGCAGCGGTGCGATCGATGGCAAACCGGATAAACCGGCTTCAGTCCCCTACGGTGCCGACTCAGCGCCCGGCGAACATGCTCAGCGCGAAGGCGACGACGGCGGCGTTGTAGAAGAAGCTGATCGTCGAATGGACCAGCACGTGCCACCGCATCCGCGCGGTGGTGACCAGCGCGTCCGACACCGAGAACGCGGTGCCGATGGTGACGGCGAAGTAAAGGAAATCGACCGCCGACGGCGCGGGAGTGTCCGGGAAGGTCAGCCCACCTCCCCGCCGGTACATGCCCGCGTAGCGGCGGGCGTACCCGGCCTGCAGCAGCATCCAGGAAAGGATCATCGCGACGACGCCGAGGAGATTGAGCACGATCTCGTAGTCCTCGGGGTTCTCCGAGACCGCGATGTCGACCGCGACGAAGAAGCCGATCATGCTCGCGACGATGGCGAACAGGAAGTTGAACCGGAATCGGTGCGGGGCCGGCCCGTCGGTGATCGGCTTCGGGTTCCGGCGGGACCGGCGGAGCACGACGGCGCCGATGCCGACGTACAGCACGGCGAGCAGGTCCCAGATGCCCAGATACGCCAGTTCGTCGTCGGTGGAGACGAACACGAACCCGAGACCGACGACGATCAGCGCAAGTTCGTGCAGCCGGATCAGCCCGGAACCCAGGATCCCCGGGACCCGCCGCGCCCAGGTCGTCCCCGTCGGTGTCGCCACCCGATCACGGTGCCGCACCCGCCGGAATTGATCATGGTGATCCGCCCGCGACACGCCGACCGGCCGCGGCGACGCAGCTCATGATCAGAGGTACTGGCCGGATCCCGACCCGGATGCACCGTGGGTCTCGTGACCGGTGTGCCCGGGCGGTAGACCGCGGCGCATCTGCTCCAGTTGGGCGCGGGCGGCCATCTGCTGGGCCACCAGGGCCGCCTGCAGTCCGTGGAACACGCCCTCCAGCCAGCCGACGAGCTGGGCCTGGGCGATCCGCAGTTCACCCTCCGACGGGACCGTCTCCTCGGTGAACGGCAGGGACAGCCGCTCCAGTTCGTCGCGAAGGTCCGGGGTCAGCCCGGTCTCCAGTTCCTTGATGGACCTCTTGTGCACCTGCATCAGCCTGGCCCGGCTGGCCTCGTCCAACGGCGCCGCTCGGACCTCCTCCAGCAGTTGCTTGATCATGGTGCCGATCCGCATCACCTTGGCCGGCTCGCCGATGGCGTCGCTCGCGTCGATCTGCCCGTCGCCGCTCTCGTCGTCGTCCGCCCCGGATGGCGGCCGGCCATCCGCGCCCGGCACGTCGGCGTATCCGACGGGCTGGCCGTCCGGTCCGATCACCACGACCCGATGTGGTTCGTTCATCACCGATCTCCTCGTTGGTTCATCAGGTTCACGTCCCCGTGGCGGGGACGCGTAACACGATCTTCCCCACATGTCCGCCGGCCGTCATGCGGGCGTGCGCCTGCGCGGCCTCCGGCATGTCCAGCACCGAGGCGATGATCGGCCGGACCTGACCGGCGGCCACCTGCGGCCACAGTTCGGTCCTGACCCGCTCGACGATCTCCGACTTGGAACCCGGCCCGCTGACCGGGCGTGACCGCAGGGTGGTGCCGATGACGCCGGCTCGTTTGCGCATCAACGCGTTGATGTCCAGCTCGGCCCTGGTGCCGCCCTGCAGGCCGATGATCACCAGCCGACCACCGTCGGCCAGCGCGGAGATGTTGCGCGCCAGGTACTTCGCGCCGATGACGTCCAGGATGACGTCCGCCCCTCGACCGTCCGTCGCTGCGAGCAGCGCGTCGACGAAGTCCTCGTTCGCGTAGTTGATCGTGATGTCGGCGCCCAGATCCCGGCAGCGGTCCAACACCGCGTCCCGGGAGGCCGTGACTGCGACCCGGGCACCCAGCAGCCGCGCCACCTGGATCGCCATGGTGCCGATGCCGGAGCCGCCGCCGTGCACGAGCAGGGTCTGCCCGGCCCGCAGCCCGGCTGTCATCACCAGGTTCGACCAGACCGTGCAGGCCACCTCGGGCAGGCCGGCCGCCTCGACCAGGTCGACCCCGTTCGGTACCGGCAGCACCTGACCGGCGGGCACCACGACCTTCTCGGCGTACCCCCCGCCGGCGAGCAGTGCGCAGACGCGGTCACCGACCCGCCACCGCGCAACGTCGGCACCGACCGCCGCGATCACTCCGGAGCACTCAAGGCCAATGGTCTCCGGTGCCCCCGGCGGTGGAGGGTAGTGGCCCGCAGCCTGCAGCAGGTCGGCCCGGTTGACCGCGCCTGCCGCCACATCGATCAGCACGTGGCCGTCGACGACGACCGGGTCGGGCACCTCCCGCCAGGCCAGGTCGGCCGGTGACCCGGCTTGTTCGACGACGATCGCCTTCATGCGCCCGAGGGTAGCGACCGGCTCCGACGCAGGAATCTGACCCCGGTGGCGGGCGCGCCGGTATGCCCGATGTGCCGACCGGCAGACCCCTGCGCGGACGACACACGCCCGGCTTGCGAGCGCGATGGCCGGGGCGGCCGGGCGGACCGTGGCCTGGGCGGGGCCCTGGGATTCGCCGGCGGCGCCGCCCTACCTGGCCTGGCAGCAGATCCTCGCCGCCCTGCGGCCGGGGCTCCTATCGTCCCCGGGCGCGCCGACCCGCCGAAAGGCGCGGAACGCCGATCACCAGCGGCGGTCGCGCCGGTCATCGCGCCGGTCATCGCGCCGGTCGTCCCGGCGGTCGACCCGACGGGCGACTCCGTGGGCGACCACGGCTGTGGTGCCGACGGCGGCGGCGGTGCGTCCGACCGGTCCGAGGACGGGTCGGCGACCGATACGGCGTGCTGCCAACATGTCAGGCTCCCAGCTCTGCCGATTCGGATTCGACGTCCGCCGCCAGGGCGGCGATCAACGACTGGATCGGGATACGCCCGTCGGAGACCAGGACCCCGCCGGCCCGCCGGACCGCGGAGGCGAACGGTGCGGCCCACAGGTTCTCGTACACCAGCAGAGCCGCGGTCGACCCGGGCTCGAGCGTCTCGGCCACGGCGACCACGTCCTCCTCGCTGAGCAGATCCGCGAGTTGGCGCTCCAGCTCGCGGATCTCGCCCAACGGCCCGACGTCGGGGTCGCCGAACTCGAAGGCCTCGTAGCTGCCGTCCGCCGACTTCTTGATCACGACCAGATCGAGCACGCGGACGATGCCGCGCTGCACGAGATCGACCAGCTCGGGCAGGATCTCACCCTTGAACTGGCTGCCGGGGAATTCGACGACCAGATAGTCGACCGGTCCCAGTTCATCGATCGTCTGCTCCTCGACTGCCTTTGTCATGACGGGGGACCCTCCAGGTCGGGACAACGGTGGTGCGGAAGCGGCCCGGTTCTGCCGATCCCGCACCGCCATCCTGGCCGCGGTCGTCTCGCCCCGTACCACCCAGTTGGGATGAACCGCGCGCCGCGGAACGGCGAAGCCGACAACCCGGTTGTGCCGACCGCGGGCACGCGGCACGCTGCCAGACGTGAGCCCGACGCCACTGCCGCTGGCCGCCTACTGGCCGATCTTCGGCCTGCGCCTGGCCACGCCGCGCCTGGTGCTGACACCATTGCAGGACGCGGACCTACCGGAGATCATGGAACTCATCCTGGCCGGCATCCACGAGCCCGACCGAATGCCGTTCGCGCTGCCGTGGACCGACGCGCCGCGGGACGAGATGGTCGCCAATGCGCTACGGCACTATTGGTCGACGCGCGCGTCCAGCACGCCGGACGACTGGGCGGTGCCGTTCATGATTCGCCGCAAGGGCGAACTCGTCGGCATGCAGGACCTCACCGGCCGGAACTTCGCCGTCACCCGCACGGTCAGCACGGGGTCGTGGCTGGGCAGTGCGTTTCAGGGACAGGGCATCGGGACCGAGATGCGATCCGCGGTCGTCCAGTTCGCCTTCGACCACCTGACGGCGGACCGGGCGGACAGCGGCGCGTTCACCGACAATGCGCAGTCGCTGGCCGTGTCCCGCAAGCTGGGCTACCGCCCCGACGGCACCGCGGTGCTGCAGCGGCGCCCCGGCGAGCGGGCGGTCGAGCAGCGGCTCACCGTCGACCGGACGACGTTCGTCCGTCCGGACTGGATGGTGCAGGTTCGCGGCCTGCCCGCCTGCCGCTCGTTCTTCGGGATCTGACCGGCGGTTCACAGGCCGGCGAAACCCGTTGATGATCAGCAGCACGCCGAGCACCAGCAGACCTGGAGGCTGACAGACTCCGAGTATGGAGAGCCCAGGGGAGCGGTCGGCGAACCGAGCGCCGCTCGACCGCATCCCCGCCCCAGCGGTGTTCCTCGCCTCCGGGCTGACCCAGTACGTCGGCGCGGCCCTGGCGGTCGGTCTGTTCGCGGCGATGCCGGCGGCGTCGGTCGCCTGGTGGCGCATCGCGGTGTCCGCCGTCGTGCTGATGGCCTGGCGCCGACCGTGGCGGCAGTCTTGGCCCCGGTCCGACCTGGTCGGGGCGGCCGTTTTCGGGATCGTGCTGGCCACCATGAACGTCACGTTCTACCTCGCGATCGCCCACCTGCCGCTGGGCACCGCGGTGGCCATCGAGTTCCTCGGTCCCGTTGCGGTCGCCGGCATCACCGGCCACGGCTGGCGGGATCGGGCCGGCATCGGCCTGGCGGCGGTCGGCGTGGTGCTGCTGGCCGGCGTTCAGCTGGACCAGGGGGTCACTCGGGACACGGTGATCGGCCTGGTGGCCATCCTCGGCGCGGCGGTGTCCTGGGCCGGCTACATCCTGCTCGGCCGGCGGGTGGCGGTGCGCCGGGACGGGATCAGCTCGCTGGCCGTGGGTATGACGGCCGGTGCGGTCGTCTGGGTGCCGCTGGCGTTCGGCGCCTTCCTGCCGGTGGTCACCGACGCCGGCCGGGCCGCGGCGGTGGTCGGCGTCGCTGTGTTGAGTTCGGTGATCCCCTACGTACTCGAGCAGGTGGTGCTGCGCCGGGTGACCGCCGCCCGGTTCGCCATCCTGCTGGCGATGCTGCCGGTGACCGCCGCGCTGATCGGCGCCGTGCTGTTGGCGCAGATCCCCACCGTCGTCGAGCTGGTGGGCATGGCCCTGGTCTGCGTGGCGATCGTGCTGTCCGGGCAGCGGCCGGCCCAGCCGGAGAACCCGCTGCCGGCGTGAATCAACCCAGGTCGTCGGTGTCGAAGGTGTCGCAGGCAGCGGGGTCGCCGATGCGGTAGCCGGTCACCAGCCATTTCTGCCGTTGCGCGGAGCTGCCGTGGCTGAACCGCGAGGTGTCGACCTGCTGCCCGGCGATGTTGGTCTGGATGTAGTCGTCGCCGATCGCCCCGGCGGTCTGCACCGCATTGGCCAGGTCGGCGTCGGTGACCTCGGTGACCAGGATCAGGCCGTCGGCGCCCGGCACGGTGCTGGCGTGATTCGCCCACACCCCGGCGTAGCAGTCCGCC
>JBIOVW010000305.1:0-4331 GCA_044867945.1 Nakamurella sp.
CACCCTCACGGAACCCAACAGGCGTCGTCGTGCAGCCGATCACAATACGTGCGGCGGTCCTGAAAGTTCCATCCGCGCAACGCGGCGCAACTTGATCCCACTGGTAGGGCAGCTCGTCGCTGGGCCGCGGCCGCCGTCGCCCGTCGACGACAGTCATGGAGGCATGTTCGGCCCCCGGCTCCCCCGACCGCCTGTGTGGCTGGTCCGCTCCGTGGGCGAGGGACACCGCCAGCTGCCCACTGATCGGCCAGCGCGGCGAGCGCATCACCGGTGCGAAACTGCATCATGTCAGGGGTCGTCGAATTGGCCTTCCGGCTGCGACGCGAGGCGACCCGGCGTGATAACGAGGGTCCCGGCGTCAACGGGCCTCGATCGCGACGACGAGACTCCGGCGTGCGCAGCGCAGGTCAAAGTCGAGGGATCAACGGCCACATACATCCAACGTACCCGGCAGCATCCTCGCTTGATGGCCCTTGTCGTCGTCGTCGCCGACCCTGTGGGCCGACGGACCGGGCGGGCTGACCGGCACGTCGCGGAGCGGTTGCCCAGCGGGAGCGGACGATGCCGGCACAGCAGCGAAGCGACCGGCCAGCAGGTAGGCGGTCACGTGCACGGCAGCGCCCGTTTGTGGTTTTCCCGCTGGGCAGGCTGGTTCACGGCGGGGAAGCGAGCCGGGTCAGGCGGGGCCGCCTCGACTGTGTCGTGGGTGCGGCTGCCGTTTCCGGTGGTGATGGCCTGGTCGGGGCCGCCGTCGTGGTTGATGGTGATCTTGCGTGGCTTGGCCTTCTCGGCGACCGGGATGACCAGCCGCAGCACCCCGTCCCAGTAGGTCGCCTGGATCCGGTCCAGGTCCACGTTGTCGCCCAGCACCAGTTGCCGGCTGAACACCCCGCGGGGCCGTTCGGCGGCCAGGAATTCGGACTTCTCGTCCACCGGCGGCCGTTGTGCGGTCACGGTCAGCACGTTGCGTTCCACGTCCAGGTCGACCGAGCCCGGATCCACACCCGGCAGGTCGAACTCGACCAGGAACTGGTCACCGTCCCGCCAGGCATCCATCAGCATCGCCGACGGCCGCGCGTTGGTGCCCAACAGCTGCTGGGCGAGCCGGTCGAAATCACGGAACGGATCGGAACGGATCGGTACGCATGAGCATCACGAACACCTCCCATGGTCTGTCAGGTCTACCTATCGCGCCCATATCTGTGATGTGCGATATAGATTTCTTATACCACCGATCGGAGCGGAGCGCAAGAGGTGACTGGCAGACATGAGGGACACCAGTGACTTCCACTCAGGTGTGGGTGGTGCATTGCCGGGCCTTGACCGGCTCTGCGAGCGGGCGGGAATCGCTGGTTCACGGGTCGACCTGGACCGGGTGCTCGCCGGCTTGCGGCACCTGGATTCCTCCAGCGAGCCGGTCCGGGTGTTCACCGGGCCGGCCGGCGTGTGCGTGCCCGGCCTGTGCGACGAATTCTCATCCAGATCGCCGAGCGGGGCCGGCGCCTGTACCGGATCCGCCGTATCGGCCCCGGCGCACCATCCAGCGCGTACCCGATCGCGGAAGCGATGTTCACCGCGGCGACCGGGGCGCGGTCCGGTCCGGGTCGCCGACCGTTGGTGCGTCGGTCGAGGTCGCCGACCACCCGGTGATCGCCCGGTTCGGCAACCCGCCCGGGGGGCCGGACTACCCCACGAGGTCCTGGTCTGCCGTTGGACGGGCACACCCGGGACGATGCGGACACCGGCCTGGTCGGGTACTCACCGACACGTCGCCGCGTTGGTGACCGCGAGCGAACCCACGTCCGCGATCACCCTCCCGAGCTCGCCGGGCACGCTTCCGCGTTGAACTCCACCAACGGATCGCCGCCGCGTCCGGCATTCTCATGGTCCGGTACCACTTGTCTCCCGGCCAGGCCCGACATTGCTCACCCGGGCCGGCGAGCATACCGACCGGCCGCCCGGCGAGGTCGCCGACACCGTACTGCGCACCGGCGCCCCGCCGGACGCCCCGCCGGCCGAACCGCAGGACGGGGGCGAATGCCGAGAAGACCGCTCGGTCAACGAGTGACATGCTAGTGGTTGCGACCGCAAGTTCGTCGGGGGTCAGGCGGCTCTGGGCTGTGCGGGGTTGGCGCTTATGGGCGGCTGGTGCCGGTCGAGTCGGTCCAGGAATTCGGCCAGGTCGGTGGTGGTGAACTTCCACCGGAACGGTCGGGCGGTCTGGTTGTAGCGTTCTTCGAAGTCCCGCAGTCGCTGGGTGACAGCTTCGAGGTCTTCGAAATCGTTGGGCGAGAGCACTTTTCGTTGGATGATCGAGAAGTAGATCTCCGCCTGATTCAACCAGTGCACCGGGGTGTGCACCATGACCGTGTTGGGAACTGGTCGGCGAGCCGGTCGGCGGCGGCCTGCCCGCGGTGTGAGGAGCCGTTGTCCACGATCCAGAACACCCGGTTCGCCGACTTGTAAGGCTCGGCAGTCATGACCTGGGTGACCAGGTTGGTGAACGGGACGATGCCGGTACTGCCCTCCAGCGGCCGACGATCTTCGCCTGGTGCAGGTCGTAGGCGGCCAGGTAGGTCAGTGCGCCGCCCCGCTGGTAGTCGTGGTTGACCCGCATCGTGCGGGCCTTGCCGGGCGGCAGGGTGGGCCGGCAGCGGCGGCGGGCCTGGATCGACGGCTTCTCGTCGGAGCAGATCACGAAGTCGTGCGGGCCCAACGGCTGCCCCTCCCAGACCCGCTCGGACAGATCCAGCACACGGCCGGCGTTGGCCGCGAAGTCGGGGTCGGTGATGAAGATCCACGACTGGTACTGCCACGGCTTGAGGGCATTCTCGGCCAACCAGCGCCGCACCGTGGACGACGAGATCGACGTGCAGATCCCGGCGCTGACCACCTGCCGGGCCAGCTCCGGACACGACCAACGGGACAGCGGCAGCGTAGTCCTTCGGCAGGGTGCAGGCCATCGCCTTGACCTGGGCGACCTGCACCGGGCTGAACACCGCGGGCCGCCCGGACCGTTTCGCATCCCCCAACGAGGACACCCCGGGAGCGGCGCACCAGCGGTGCCGCCACTTGGGCGTGGTGTCCTGGCAGACGCCCAGCGAGGCCGCGATCCGCTCGATCCATTGCCCGTCGGCCGCCGCCAGGACGATCCCGGCGCGCAGCGCCAGCCGCTGCTCGGTCCGCCCGGCACGGGCCAACCAGTCCAGGTCCGCACGTTGGGCATCGGTCAACACGACCGTGTCCGGGCTGGTCACTGCCATCACTCCACGCTGAGTTCCCTTTGGTCACTTCAGCCTCACCCGTCACAGCAGACCAGCCCGTCAGCGACACGCCGATCGGGCACAATCAGGCTCATGGCCGCGCCACCAGCATCAACGAAAACATCGCTGCAACAGAGACTGTCCACCCGGGCCAAGGAACGATGGCCGGACCTGGCCGGCGTCGACGTGCGCTTCCGCGGCGCGTTCGACGTCACCGGCCGAATCGCCGACGGCGAAAACCTTCCGCTGATGCGGCTGCGGTACGGCGGATCGGCCACCCGCTGGGGCTTCGCGATCTACCTGGCCAGCAAGGACGGGTACCAGGACTCCGTCCTGCCCACCGGCGACTTCGCCGGCACTCCCGAAGACGCACTGGACACCGCCTGCGGCCTGTATCTCAGCGATCCCACCGCCTCTATCTATCTAAACCCCCGACGAACTTACGGATTGAAGTTCTACCGGGGCTTCGCCCACCTGGATCGGTGGCCGCCCTTTAGCCTCAATCCGCTGATCGGATGGGTTGTTGATCTTCGTCTGTGTCCGGGGGTCTGATTGGGCTCGGATCGTGCTGAGGGCGCGTGGCATCGGCTGGCCTGGTGCCAGCTCTTCCACGTGTCGGGTTCCGGTCGGGCCTGGGGGGCGGGCGGTCAGGTGGTCAGGCCGCGACTTGAACGACGGCCGGGCGGGTGAAGATGTTGTGCCACAGCTTGTTCCAGGACCTGGCTTGCGGCCAATGGGCCGGTAGTCGCAGAGTGGGTTGACCCTGGGGTCGGACGAACCGGGCGGGCACGTTGACCAGCTGCCGGCGCAGCGTGGCGCCCCGGGCCGCGGCCAGCGCCTGACCGGCCAGCGTGCCGGCCGCCCGGAGCAGGTTATGGGTGATCGCGGCCAGCACGACCCAGGCGCTGTTCGCGGCGAACAACCCGGACGGCATGTGCGCGAAAGGTCCGTCGATCAGATCGGCGAACAGGGTCTCGATGACCGCGTGCTGCCGGTGGGTGATGTCCGCGGCCGGGGCGGATTCGGTGCTGTTGGTGAAGAACGGGTGGTAGCGCCAGACCGGGAACA
>JBIOVW010000306.1:0-20454 GCA_044867945.1 Nakamurella sp.
GGCTCACAGCGCACTCACAGTGACGGATCGTAACTTTCGGTCACGGATGACCAGCTGTGCGCGGGTCGTCACGTCGGGTGGAAGAATGGTGGGGCGTCCCGCTTGTTCTCCCGGGCCGCGGTCCCGGCCCGACGTGTCGATCAGGTGTCGTGAGAAGCGGTGGTGGCGTGACGGCTCTGCGCGAGTTCGCTGCTGCGCCGTGGCGGGTCCGGGTGTGGGTGGGTCTGGCGGCGCTGCTGGCGATCGGGCTTTCGCTGACGCTGTCGAGTTGGCCGACACCGGCGTTGCAACCCCGTGACCTGGTGGCGGCCCTGGCCCTGGTCGTCGGCAGCGTGCTCAACGTCGAGATCGGCCGGCTCTTCGAGGGCGGCAAGGTCGCCCAGCAGCGGCCGCACAAGGCGTTGTCGGCCTGGCCGATGGCGGCGACGGTGCTGCTGCCCTCCTTCTACCTGGTGCCGATCGTCGCGCTCGTCTACGCGCATGCCCGATGGCGGGGGATGCGGGTCACCCTGTGGAAGTGGTTCGCGTCGGCATGCTTCCTGGTCTGTGCGGGGGCCGTCGCCGGGTCCGTGGTGACGCTTCCGGGCGGGGCCGGCATGCCCCCGTCCCTGACCTCCGGGCTGCCCGGGCTGCTGACGATGGTCGGCGCCGTGCTGGTCTTCCTGGCGGTCGAATCGGCCATGTTGGGGATTTCCGCCTGGCTGAACACCGCGCAGGACGACGCCTGGATGCGCCGGACGCTGGCCGACCCGGCGTTCTACGTCACCGAGGCAGGCGTGCTCACCATCGGCGCTCTCACCGGCCTGCTCGGGGCGAACGCGCCGTGGTTCGTCCTGATGCTGATCCCGGCCTACGGATTCCTGCAGCAGTCGGTGCTGCACCGGCCGCTGCAGGAGCGGGCCACCAGGGACCCCAAGACCGGACTGCTGGTCTTCAACGCCTGGCAACGGATGGCGGTGGAGGAGATCCGCCGGATGAGCGCGGCCCGCCGATCGTGGGCGGTGATCTTCGCCGACATCGACAACTTCCGGTTCTACAACGAGCGACATGGACACCTGGGCGGCGACCACGCCCTGGAACACGTCGCACAGATCATCACCGCGAACGTCAGGCCCAAGGATCTGCCCGCCCGCTTCGGCGGCGAGGAGTTCTGCATCCTGCTGCCGGACACCCTGGCCGCCGACGCCGAACAGGTGGCCCAGCGGCTGCGAACCTCGGTGTGCGCGGAATCGGTGACGCTGCCCGAACGGGTCACGGTGAGCGTCGGCGTCGCCGTGGTCGAGGCCGGCAACACCCCGATGGAACTCGCGGTCGTCCTGGCCAGGGCCGACCAGGCGCTGTACCGGGCCAAGCTGGAGGGCCGCAACACGGTCCGCATCGCCGGGCCGGCCGCCGACCCCGACCTGGGCGTTCGGGAGACGTGGGGACAGTTGCGCGATCGGCAGGTGCACCGGGCCCGCCGGCCAGGGCCGTCGACGGGTGGGGGCGAGCGCCGGCTGGGGTGAGCCACCGCTACCAGATGCGGACCCGATCGGCCGGCTCCAGCCACAGGGCATCCGACGGCTGGGTGCCGAACGCCTCGTGGAACTCGGCGATGTTGCGGACCACCTGATTGCAGCGGAACTCCGCCGGCGAGTGCGGGTCGATCGCCAGCATCCGGATCTGCTCGGCCACGCGCACCTTCAGCCGCCAGACCGTGGCCCAGGAGAGGAAGAACCGCTGGGCCCCGGTGAGCCCGTCGATCACCGCCGGCTCGGTGCCGTCGAGCGAAAGCCGCCAGGCCTGGTAGGCAATGCCCAGGCCGCCGACGTCGCCGATGTTCTCGCCGATGGTGAGCGCACCGTTGACGCGGTGGCCGGGGGTGCTCCGGGGTTCCAGCGCCGCGTACTGGTCGATCAACCGGCCGGTGAGTGCCTCGAACGCGGCCCGGTCCTGCGGGGTCCACCAGTCCTGGAGGGCGCCGCGTCCGTCGTACTTGGAGCCCTGGTCGTCGAAGCCGTGGCCGATCTCGTGCCCGATCACCGCCCCGATCCCGCCATAGTTGACGGCGTCGTCCGCGGTCGGGTCGAAGAACGGCGGCTGCAGGATCGCCGCTGGGAAGACGATCTCGTTCATGCCCGGGTTGTAGTAGGCGTTGACGGTCTGCGGGGACATGAACCACTCGTCCCGGTCCACCGGGCCGCCCAGCTTGCGCAGCTGACGGTCCAGGTCGAAGGCGGCGGCCCGGGCCGCGTTGCCGAGCAGGTCATCGGCGGTCACGGTCAGCGCTGAGTAGTCGCGCCAGCGGACCGGGTAGCCGATCTTGGGGGTGAACGAGTCCAGCTTGTCCAGGGCGCGGGTGCGGGTGTCCTCCCCCATCCACGGCAACTGCCGGATCTCCCGGCGGTAGGCGGCCAGCAGGTTGTCCACCAGCTCGTCCATGCGCTGCTTGGAATCGAGCGGGAAGTGCCGCTGCACGTACAACTGGCCCACCGCCTCGCTGGCGGCCGCCTCGACGAACGACACCCCGCGCTTCCACCGTTCGCGCAGCTCGGGGGTGCCGGTCAGGGTGCGGCCGTAGAAGTCGAAGTTCTTCTCGACCAGTTCGGTCGGGCCCAGCGGGGCCAGCGACCGGACGACCTGCCAGGACAACCAGGCCCGCCAGGCCGGCAGGCGGTCCATCGTGAGCAGACCGGCCAGCGTGGTGAAATAGTCCGGCTGCCGGACGACCACCCGATCGAGCACGCGGGCATCGGCGCCCAGTCCGTCCAGCCAGGCATCCCACAGCGGTCCGGGAAGCAGCTCGTTCAGCCCCGCCCGGTCCTTCGGATTGAACGTCTGGGTGCTGTCCCGGGAGCGCACCCGGTCCCAGTGGCCGGCGGCCAACGCGGTTTCCAGACCGACGATCGCTTCGCCGATGGCCGACGGGTCGGCGACATCGGCGATGTCCAGAATCCCGGGCAGGAAGCCGGAGTAGGCGACGAGGATGTCCGCGTGCCTCTCGTCCGAGTAGTACGACTCGTCGGGCAGGCCGAGCCCGCCCTGGTACAGGTTCAGCACGTAACGATCGGGGTCGGCCGGGTCGGTGTCCACATCGATCTGGAAGGCCCCACCCACACCGGACCGGCGCAGCCGGCCCAGCGTGCGCATCAGCTCTGCCGGGCTGTCGACGGCGTCGATGACGGCCAACCGCTCGGCGATCGGCGCGAGGCCGAGCCGTTCCACCGTGTCGACGTCCATGAAGCTCCGATAGAGGTCGCCGATCAGCTGCACCGTGCTGCCCCGCTCCGCGCCGGCGGCCGCCTCGCTGGCGGCGTCCTCGATGATCGCCCGGCTGTCCGCCTCGGCCCGGTCCCGCAGCTGATAGAAGGCGCCGTCCGCGGACCGGTCGGCCGGTATCTCCGCCGTCGCCAACCACTGCCCGTTCACGTGCCGGAACAGATCGTCCTGCGGGCGTGGGACGGCGACGTCGGCGGGCGGTGCTGCGGTCATGTGGTGGCTCCTCGTGCATGCCGGCTCGATGTTCGCGCCCACGCTACGCGGTGCGGTCGGACGCTCAGCGGAATGCCCGACGGCTGTCGATGGTTACGTCGGATAACGAACAGCACGGCGTTCAGGAGGAGCCCTATGGGCGGCAGCACCGCGAAGTACCGCGTCACCGGAATGACCTGCGATCAGTGCGTTGCGGCGGTCACCGAGGAGGTCGGCCGGCTCGACGGGGTGCGCTCGGTGGAGGTCGAGTTGCGACCCGGCGACGTCTCGGTGGTGACGGTCGTCAGCGACGCACCCCTACTGCAGGGGGCGGTCCGCGATGCGATCGACGAGGCCGGATACGCCCTCGCCGGCTGAACCGCTCATGGACTCGGGTCGGATCAGATCTGGTCCATCAGCCGCAGCTTGCGCTGCGCGAATTCCTCGTCGCTGATCGCGCCGGCGGCGTGCAACGCGCGCAGCTCGGCCAGTTCCTCCAGCGGGTCCCGGTAGACGGCCGGCCCGTCGCCGGCCGGGCTCATCGCCTCGCGGGTGTTGGTGGCGAAAGTGTCCGCCTGCGTCCCGAGGATCTGGTCGACGAACAGCCTCGACGACTCGATGGTCACCTCGACGGTGCCCATCCCCCGGGACTTGCCGGGTTCGATCGACACGATCTCCGGCAGCTGGACCTCCGCGCCGTGGGTGCTTTCCCCGGCGGGCACGAAGAGCAGCCGGCGCGAGGTCAGGGTGAACAGCCCCATCCTCTTGTTCCACCGGCCCTCGACCAGCTGAAGGACCACCTCCTGATCGGTGATCAGCGAGGCCAGTCGGGGCAGCTCACGGTCGGTCTGCCGGCCGAACGCGGTTCGTTCGGCCGCCCGCACGAGATCCTCTCGAACCCCTTGGGCGCGCAGGCGTTCGCCCAGGGTGGGCATCTTCAGCCACTTGGCGATGAATCCGGTCATGGCTCTCGTCTCCGGGGTTGCGGGTGCTCCCACTATCCCACCGACGCCCGTCAGTCGGTTCGCGCCTCCAACAGCTTGAGCCAGATCTCGCTCAACGTCGGGTACGAGGGCACCACGTGCCACAACCGCTCGAGCGTCACCTCGCCGACGACCGCGACGGTCGCCGCATGGACCAGCTCGGCGACGTCCGCGCCGACGAACGTCGCACCGATCAGGGTGTCCCGGGAACGGTCGATCACCAGCTTGGCGCGACCGACGTACCCGTCGCGGAGCAACGATGAGCCGGCGAAGCCGGCCATGTCGTACTCGACGGTCTCCACGTCGACGCCCGCCCGGTGCGCCTCCCGCTCGGACAGTCCCACGGAGGCGACCTGCGGGTCGGTGAAGGTGACCTGCGGCACCCGCCCATCGTCGGCAACGTCCGTGAACCGAGACCCGGTCGCCTCCCGCCCGTCGGCCCGTGCGGCGATCACCGCCCCGCAGATCCTGGCCTGGTACTTGCCCATGTGGGTGAGCAACGCCCGACCGGTGATGTCGCCGACCGCGTACAGCCACTGCCCGTGCACCCCCACCACGGCCAGCCGGTCGTCGGTGGTGATAAACCCATGCGAGTTCCTGGGGTCCGTCCCCACCGTGTCCAGGCCGATGTCCGCACCGGCCGGGGTCCGGCCGGCGGCCACCACCAGTTCGTCGACCACCAGCTGTTCCGTTCCGAGCGTCAGGGTGACGTCGCCGCCGTGTATCCGGCCCTCCCCGGCGCCGACCGGGTCGACCCGGTACACCTGGTCGACGCCGGTGCCCAGGAGGACCCGGACGCCGTCGTCCCGGAACGCCTGGGCCACCAGCTCACCGGCGAACGGCTCGTTCCGGGCCAGCAGGCCGGAGCCGCGGGCGATGATCGTCAGCTCCTCCACGCCCAACCCGCGCAGCCAGCAGGCGGATTCGCAGGCGACCACACCACCTCCCAGCACCGCGACCCGGCGCGGCACCTCGTGCACGTTGGTGACGTCCCGGGACGTCCACGGCAGCGCGGCCCGAAGCCCCGGCAGGTCGGGAACGGCTGCAGTGGTGCCGGCGGCCAGCACCACGGCATGCCGGGCGACGATCACCTGGGTGCTGCCGTCGGCGGCGGTGACCTCGACCCGCCGTTCGCCGGCCAGCCGGCCGTGGCCGCGGATCACCCCGATGCCGGTGTCGTTGGCCCACTCCACCTGACCCCGGTCGGAGTGGTGGCTGGTGAATCCGTCCCGCCGGTCCAGCACGGCCGGCACGTCGATCGACCGGCCGGCGACCAGGGACGCGACGCCTTGCATGTGCCGGGCGGCGTCCAGCAGCTCGACCGGTCGGAGCAGCGCCTTGCTGGGCATGCACGCCCAGTACGAGCACTCGCCGCCGAGCAATTCGTGCTCGACGATCACCGCGGTTCGGTCACGGCCCTGGATGGCGTACTGGGCGACGATCTCCCCCGGCGGCCCGCCGCCGATCACCACCACGTCGTAGGTGTCGGATTCGCCGGCCAGGTCGGCCGCGCTTCGAACGGGCTGGGCGGAGGGCATCTCGACACGGTATCGCCCCGACGCCGAGCGACCCTTCGGGTCCGGTGCCAGGATCGGCGCCATGCCCGCAACCCGTCTCGCCGCCTACGTCGACCGGCGCGGACCCGCGGAGAGCATCCGCGTCGGCCCACTGCCCGTCCCCGTCCTGGGGCCCGACGACGTGCTGGTCGCGGTGACCGCGGTGTCGGTCAACCCGGTGGACACGTACGTGCGCAGTGGCCGCTACGACACCCCGATCCCACTGCCCTTCATCGTGGGCCGGGACCTCGTCGGCACGGTCGCCGATCTCGGTTCGGCGGTCCGCGATCTCGCGGTCGGCGACCCGGTGTGGTGCAACAGCCTGGGCCACGCCGGCCGGCAGGGCGCGGCCACCAGCCTGGCCGTGGTCGCCCGGGACCGGCTCTACCGGCTGCCCGAGGGGGTCGACCCCCAGGTCGCGGTGGCGGTCGCGCACCCGGCCGTCACCGCCTATCTCGGCTGGTTCCTGCGCGCCCGGATTCGGCCGGGCTGGACCGTGTTCATCGGCGGCGGCGCCGGCAATGTCGGCGTTTCCGCCATCCAGATGGCGGCGCGCGCGGGGGTCAGGGTGGTCGCGTCGGCCCGGGACAGCCACGCCGATCGCTGCCTGACTGCCGGCGCGGACGCCGTGATCGACTATCGCGCCCCCGATCTCGCGGAACGGATCGCGGCGGCCGCCCCGGACGGCGTCGACGTCTTCTGGGACACCTCCGGCACCAACACCGTCGACGTCGCCGCGGCCGTGCTGCGGCCCGGCGGCCGGATCCTGGTCACCGCCGCACGAACGCCGGTCCAGGTTGCCCTCGCCCCGCTGTACACCCGCGACATCTGCATCGACGGGTTCGTGATCAGCCGGGCGTCGGCCGACGAACTTGCCTCGGCGGCAGGGCTGATCAACTCGATGCTCGCTGCGGGCCGGCTGACCACGCGCATCGCCGACCGGCTGCCGTTGGCCGACGCGGCGCAGGCACATCGGCTGCTCGAGGCCGGCGAGGTGGATGGCCGGCTGCTGCTGGTCCCCTGAGGCCGGCCGAGCTTGCGAGGCCGCCATCGAGCAAAGCGGCGGCGGGAGTAGCCTGTTCTGTCCGGCTTGCGCGTGCGCGAGCATCGGTGAACGGAAGGGCCCGCGTGTCAGACTCCGGCAGAACGTCCTCGGTCGGCTCCCCCGTCGACGCCGTCGCCGAGGAACAGGCGGCCCTCGACGTGCTGTACCGGCGACTGGACGACCTCCGGATCGAGCGGATCCAGCTGCGGGATCGCTACATCAGCCGCAGCGACAACACCCCCGGCGGGCGGGTCGAGCGGGACGTCGCCTACGCCAACCACGCGGCAGCCGTCGTCGCGCTGAACGCGGCCGAGGACCGGCTGTGTTTCGGCCGGATCGATCGCACCGACGACGAGTCCATGCACATCGGCCGGATGGGCATCTTCGACGATCGGGGTGACCACCGGCAGCTGCTGATGGATTGGCGTGCCCCCTCGGCGCGACCCTTCTACGTGGCAACGGCGGCCAATCCGCTTGGCCTTCGGCGACGCCGGTACATCACGTCCAAGCGCCGGAAGGTGCAGACCGTCAACGACGAGTATCTGGACCTGACCGACCCGCAGGCGCAGGCCGCGGCGCAGGCCACCGGCGGCGGTCCAGCCGGCGAGGCCGCCCTCCTGGCCGCCCTCCGGGCCCCGCGGACCGGGCGGATGTCCGACATCGTCGCCACCATCCAGGCCGAGCAGGACCGCATCATCCGTGCGGATCTCGCCGGAATCCTGGTGGTCCAGGGCGGACCCGGCACCGGCAAGACCGCGGTGGCCCTGCATCGTGCGGCCTACCTGCTCTACAGCCACCGTGATCAGCTGCAGCAGCGAGGCGTGCTGATCCTCGGACCGAACCCGACGTTCCTGACCTACATAGGGCAGGTGCTGCCGTCGCTGGGCGAGAACGCGGTAGTGCTGTCCACCGTCGCCGACCTGTTCCCCGGGGTGTCCGCGCAGGCCGTCGAGCACCCGGAGGTCTCCCGGGTGAAGGGTCGGACGGCGATGGCGACGGTCATTGCCAACGCGGTGCTGCACCGCCAGGCGCTGCCCCGAACGCCGATCGAGGTCGCCTTCGACGGCGCGCCCGGCGGGCGGTTGGTGCTCGACCGTCCGCTGCTGTCCGCGGCGCGCGACCGGGCCTGGGCGTCGCGGAGGCCGCACAACCGGGCCCGGCCGTTGTTCGTCCGCCGGGTGATCGACAGCCTGGTCCGGCAGGTCGCCGCCCGCCTGGGCGCCGGCCCTGATGGTCAGGGCCTCGCCACCGCCGACGATCTCGCGGCAATCCGGCAGGACCTGGTCGAGCACGAGGGCCTGCGGGAGGCACTGCGCGCGGTCTGGCCGATGCTCACTCCGCAGCGGCTGCTTGCCGACCTACTGGGTTCCCCCGAGCGGATCGAATTCGCCGCCGAGAGTCTGCGTGCCCGGGACCGGGAATTGCTGGCCCGGCCGGACGGCCCGGCAGCATGGACCGCTGCCGACGTGCCGCTGCTGGACGAGGCCGCCGAACTGCTGGGCACCCTCGACGCCCAGTTCGCCGGCGCCGGAGGCGGCGCCGACAGCGGCTACGCCGCCGAGGTGCTCGACCTGCTCGGGGCCGACGACGACCTGCACCCGGACGACGCCGGGCTGCACGGCATGGTCGGCATGGTCAGCGCATCCACGCTCGCCGGGCTGCACGACGAAGTCGTCGACTGGACCTCCACCGCGGAGCGGGCGGCGGCCGACCGGGAGTGGACGTACGGACACGTCATCGTGGACGAGGCGCAGGAACTGTCGGCGATGGCCTGGCGGATGGTCATGCGGCGCTGCCCGATGCGGTCCATGACGTTGGTCGGCGACCTGGCCCAGACCTCCGACCTGGCCGGGGCGTTGTCCTGGTCCAGGATGCTGCGCCCCTACGCGCGGGGCGGGTTCCGGGTCGAGGAGCTGACCGTGAACTACCGCACCCCCGCCGAGATCATGACGGTCGCCGAACCGGTGCTCTCCGCGATCGACCCGGAGCTGCGCGCGCCCAGGTCGGTGCGGGCCACCGGCGTCCACCCCGGGCACCGCCGGGTGGCCGCGGCTGACCTGCCCGCCCAGGTGGTGGACGTCGTGCGGGACGAGGACGACGAACCCGGCACCGTCGCGGTGATCGTGCCGCGCGGCCGGTACGCGGCGGTCGCCGATGCGGTGGAACGGGCGCGGACCGGTGGGCCGGCGCTGGCCTCGGGGCCCCCGGGGGAGCAGCCGTCGCTGTTCGAGATGGTGGACACGACCACCGATCTGCGGCGGCACGTCGTGGTGCTGACGGTGATGCAGGCCAAGGGTCTTGAGTTCGACAGCGTCATCGTGGCCGATCCGGCAGCGATCATCGCGGAGTCCGGGCGCGGCCTGTCGGACCTGTACGTAGCCATCACCCGGACCACCCAGCGGCTCACGGTCCTGCACACCGGTGAGCTGCCCGTGGTGCTGGGCCGGCTCCGCGAACCGGCCGCCTGATCTGCGGCCGAGCCTCGACCCGGCCGCAGATCTGCCCCGGCCAAGGCAAGAACCCGGCTCGCCCCACCGCGGAACATCAAGTCGCGCAGGGCGACCGAATGTTCCGCAGCCGACCGAGGTCCTACAGAATGTGCAGCATCTCCTGGTACGTCGGCAGCGGCCACATGTCGTCGGCCACCAGATTCTCCAGTTCGTCCGCGGCGGCGCGCACCGCGGCCATGGTCGGGATCAGCTTCTCCACCGCGTACACCGCCTCCTCCATCGAGGAGTCGCCCGCGTGGATGCCCAGCGCCGTCTCCAGGCCGGTGATGCCGCTGGTCAGCGCGCCGACGGACGCGGTGATCGCGTCCAGGGTCGGTGAGTCGTGGGCGGCGCCGATGGCCTTGAGGTTCATGGCAGCACCGGCCAGCTCGCCCTGATAGCGGATGGCCGCGGGCAGGATCTTCGTCTTGGCGATCTCCAGCGTCTCGGAGGCCTCGACCTGCACCGACAACGCGTACTGCTCCAGGTACACCTCGAGCCGGCTGGCCAGCTCACGGTTGGACAGCACGCCGTACCTGACGAAAAGATCCTTGACCTCCGGCAGGTCGAACTGCGGCAGCGCGTCGACCGTCGTCTTCAGGTTCGGTAGGCCCCGCTCGGCCGCCTCCGCCTGCCAGGCGTCGGCGTAGCCGTCACCGTTGAACACGACGGCCCCGTGCCGGGTGATGATGTCCTTCAGCACCTTCTGCACCGCGGCGTCGAACTCCATGCCGCCGGCGGTCAGCGCCTCCAGCTCGGTCGCGATGTAGTCCAGCGAATCGGCCAGGATGGTGTTGATCGCCACCATCGGTCCGGAGATCGACTGGGATGAGCCCGGCGCGCGGAACTCGAAGCGGTTGCCGGTGAAGGCGAACGGGCTGGTGCGGTTGCGGTCGCCCGGGTCCGCCTTGAACGACGGCAGGGTGTCGACGCCGACAGTCAGCGTGCCGGGCGCCTTGGAGCCGGTGAGCGCACCGGCCGCGATCTGGTCGAACACGTCGGCCAGCTGCTCGCCCAGGAAGATCGAGATGATGGCCGGCGGCGCCTCGTTGGCACCGAGCCGGTGATCGTTGCGCGCGGACGCGACCACGGCGCGCAGCACCCCACCGAACTTGTGCACGCCGCGGATGATCGCCGCGCAGAACACCAGGAACTGGGCGTTCTCGTGCGGAGTGTCGCCGGGGTTGAGCAGGTTTCCCTGGTGGTTGTTGCCGATGGAGAAGTTGACGTGCTTGCCGGAGCCGTTGACGCCGGCGAACGGCTTCTCGTGCAGTAGGCACTCCATGCCGTAACGCTGCGCGACCCGTTGCAGGGTGGTCATCATCAGCTGCTGGTGGTCGTGGGCAAGGTTCGCACGCTCGAACAGCGGCGCGATCTCGAACTGGCCGGGGGCGACCTCGTTGTGCCGGGTCTTGGCCAGGATGCCCTGCTTGAACAGTTCCCGGTCCACCTCGATCATGAACGCCAGCACCCGCTCGGGAATGGCGCCGAAGTAGTGGTCGTCGAACTGCTGGCCCTTGGACGGCTTGGCCCCGAACAGGGTTCGCCCGCTGGCCATCACGTCCGGGCGGGAGAAGTAGAAGTGCCTGTCGATCAGGAAGTACTCCTGCTCGGCGCCCGCGTAGGACACGACGGTGTCGATGTCGGTGTGCCCGAACAGCTTCAGCACGCGTGCGGCCTGCTTGCTCATCGCCTGCTGCGACCGCAGCAGGGGGGTCTTCTTGTCCAGCGCCTCACCGGTCCAGGAGATGAACACGGTGGGGATGCACAAGGTGTTCCCGTTCGGGTTCTCCAGGATGTACGCGGGGCTGGTGACATCCCAGCCGGTGTAGCCGCGGGCCTCGAAGGTGTTGCGGATGCCGCCGTTGGGGAAGCTGGAGGCATCCGGTTCGCCCTGGATGAGGGTCTTTCCGGCGAACTCGGCCAGTGATGCGCCGCCCTCCTCCGGGGACAGGAACGAGTCGTGCTTCTCCGCAGTGAGGCCGGTGAGCGGGTAGAAGACGTGCGCGTAGTGCGAGGCGCCGTTCTCCACGGCCCAGTCCTTCATCGCGGAGGCGACCACATCGGCGACCGCCGGATCCAGCGGCGCACCCTTGTCGATGGTGGACATGACCATCTTGTAGATCGACTTCGGTAGCCGCTTCTTCATCACCGACGGGCTGAAGGTATTGCGCCCGAACAGCTCTCCGAGCGGCTCGGTGAAACCCTGCTTCGGCACCTGGTAGCTGGTGACGGCGTTGATCGCCTGCCGACGTGACTGACTTCCGCTCATGCCGTCGCCCCCAGCGGGGCGCTCGCACGCTGCACGCCCCTTGCGGGGACGACGGCGCGGTGTTGATGATTCGCTCGCTGGCGCTCGCTCATGCTCGAGATCTCCCGGAGGTCCTCGACCCGCCGTGCGCAGGTCGCTGGGCACGGCGGACTCGAGCCCGCCGCGCAGGGTCGACCCTGCCAACCGTCCGTCACGTGGATGTTTCGGCCGCCTTATCGCGGGGAAAATCTTGCGGCCGCATCGGTCCCTGCCACCCGCCCGGGTTCACCCTCCCGGCAGCTGCCGCGGACGCAGTCGGATGGCCGGCATCTCCGGGGCCGGCAGCGGCTTGCCGGGATAGCCACGCACCCGTCCGAACCGCGTGGTCGACGGGCACCCATCGGCGAAGGCGGCCACCTCCCCCTGCCATTGGGCCCGATACTCGACCACCTCGTCGTGGCTGCGGCCGATGAAGTTCCACCACATGAGGATCTCCTCGCGCAACGGCTCCCCGCCGAGCACCACCAGGCGGGCCGGCCCCGGGCCGACGGCCAGCTGCAGCGACCGGGTGCCCTGCGGCAGGTAGCCCATCGCGGCCCGCCCGACCGGGGCGCCGTTGACGGCCACCTCACCCGAGTCGACCAGGATCCCGTGCTCGAATGCGGTTTCCAGCGGCAGGTCGACGACCGCACCGGATTCGACGATCAGCTCGGCCCCCAGCAGCGGCGAATGCACGATCGCCGATGACGACAGTCCCAGCCACGAGCCGATGAACACCCGGCAGCGGACGACGCCGTCGCGGGCCTCGTCCGGCACGACGTGCTCGAACGCCGGCGCCACCTCCCGCGTCGATTCCGGCAGCGCCACCCACAGCTGCACACCGTGCAGCACGTTGGTGTCCGGGGTGGACACCTCCGAATGCGAGATCCCCCGACCGGCCGTCATCAGGTTCAGCTCACCCGGCCGGACCATCGCGTGGGTCCCGACCGAGTCGCGGTGCTCGATCTGTCCCTCGAACAGCCAGCTCACGGTCTGCAGCCCGGTGTGCGGGTGCGGCGCGACGTCCATGCCGCCGCTGTCCGCGACCCGATCCGGACCGTAGTGATCGGCGAAGCACCAGGCGCCGATGAGGGACCGCTGCTTGAGCGGCAGCGTGCGGCGGACCGTCATCGCACGCAGGCCGCCAAGGGGCACGTCGCGGGGTTCGAGAAGCTCGATGACGCCGGCGTTCGGCCTGGCATCGCTCTCGCTTCGGCAGACCAGTTCGGCGGGGTCGACCTCGACGTTCGTCACTCGCGCAAGGGTAGTCCGCCGGGCCGGCGCCCGGCCGGTCTCCGACCAGGGGGAGGTCGGGTGTCCACCGATCGGCGGACAACAGAACCTCCGCAGGATCGGCCGTCCGGCCGACCGTGCGGCCGGTCTCGCGGCGGCAAGCTCGTCGGTGTTCGGGCAGAGATGCCGATCGACATCCGGAGAGGCCGGATGCCGCAACCGTTCTCGTAAGGAGAGACTGTCATGAGCATCGCCACCAAGACCGCCGGAGTGCTGCTGGCCGCGACCGCCCTGTGCGGGCTGGGGTCGCTGGTCTCGGTCGCCTACGCCGACACTCCCGCCCAGGCTGCGGCCACCGCGAGCCAGAGCGCGGCGCAGGTGAAGTCGCCGGAGTACTCCCGCGGCTTCCACGTCACCAACCTGTCCGGCAACCCGATCAAACTGGTCTCGGTCACCGGCGAGAACAGCTGGGAGGGCCGCACCCCCGACGGGTCGGTCCTGCAACCCGGGATCGGCTACCAGGACTTCGAGATGACCTACTACTTCATGCGAGACACCTTCAACACCTTGAACTACGCCGTGCTGGACGCGAACGGGAACACGATCGGCACGTTCCACTATCTGATCGCGGTCGGCGGCGACGGCTCAACCGCGTCGGAATTCCATATCGATTCCGGCAACATCAGCGGCGACGCCAACGGCACCAACCTCGACGTCAAGGACGCATCAGGCACGGTGCACACGATCTCCGGCGACCAGGCGCAGGCCCAGGCCGCCACCCTCAAGCAGTTCTGCGCCCAGAACAGCGCAGCGACGTGCACGTTCACCCCGACGAGCGAGACGCACGTCGACGGGCCCCAGCACGTGCTGGCCACCGAGACCAACAACGGCACCGAGACCGCCGACCTGACCGTGACCAAGACCGACGATGTGTCCGCCACCGACAGCGTCGACGTCAGCGCCACCCTCGGCGGCAGCATCGCCGGCATCGTCGACGCCTCGGTCACCGCCAGCTACGGGCACACCTGGTCCGTCGGGCACTCCTTCGCCACCGGTGTCACCAACCACGTGCCCGCCGGCTACTACGGCGAGATCACCGCGATCGCGCCCATGATCCGGGACACCGGCAACTTCACCATCACGCTGGGCAACACCACCTGGAACCTGGAAGGCGTCCACTTCGACACCCCCGATCCGGACGGCGCCGAGCACTTCGGCTACAACCAGCACCCGCTGAGCCAGGCGCAGAAGGACAGCCTGCCCAAGACCGCCGTCGTCACGATGGCCTGACAAGGCATCCGGCTCGCACTAAATCGCACACCCACCTCCGCTGCCCGACGGCCAACCGCCGCCGGGCAGCGTCGTGCATGCCGGCAGGTCACCGGAAGTCTCTAGGACCACAAGATCGGCCGACTAGCCGATCCGCACCCCGCAGTCCAGCAAAGTGACCCGCAGCAGCAACGCGGCCTCGGCCCCGATGACCCCGTCCACCAGGGTGAGCAGCCGGTCCACGAACCGCCCTCCGTGCGCCGGCTCCCGGGCGTCGGCCAGGTGATGGGCCAGTTCGTGCAGGATCACCAGTTCCCGCAGCGCCCACCCGCTGCCCGACCTGAAGCCGGGCACCGCCATGATCGCGCCGGTCCGCTCGTAGTGCGCCTGGGTCGTGCCGGCCCGCTCCCGCACCCGAACCGGCACGCCGGCCCGCGGCCAGGACACCCGGACCCAGTTCAACGCAAGGACCCTGTCAACGTAGGACTGCACCGACTCGATCGAGCCGAACCGCCGCTCCGGGGGAAGGGTCAACCGGGACCCGGCGATCTCGACGAGCGGGTAGTCCGCCGACCGGTCGAAGATCCGGTGGACCAGATGCTCGGCGCCATACACCTTGCCACGCTGGCTGTCCCGAGGTGCTGGGCTCACGGCCCCGCCCAATGCCGCGCCGGTCGAGGGTTCAGCCGTCGATCGCGTCACGCCGGCCCCCGATCGCCTTCTCCGGCGACAGCCGGGCGCGACGTCCGGCCCTGTCCCCCGCCTGCCGCGAACGCTCCGAGAAGCCCGCCACCGCCCGGGATCCGGACCAGCTGCCACGGGCCGTGGAATTCGCCTTGTAGTGGTCGGCCAGCTCGACCTCTCGGTTGCGCAGCACCAGGGCGACCCCCTTGCCCTCCTCGGCGGACCCCTCGGCGATCAGCCTTTCCTCGGTCTGCTTGCGCGCTTGCGCGAGCCGGGTGCCGATCCGATGGGCGAACGCCTGTTGGAAGTTGATCCGCGCGGTGGTGGCGTGCACCGGCTTCGCCACGTATTGGTATTCCTGCCGCCACCCACCGAAGCGGCCGGGGGTGGTCACCGCGACCCGTTTGATCACCTTCTCCAGCGCGTAGTCCCCCGACTTGATATACGCGTCGGACGCCCTGACCATCTGCACCACCAGCGAGGCGTAGAGCGTCTCCGCCATGTCGATGTCGGTGTCGAAGCCGAAGGCATGCACCCGGGTCGAATCCCGGGCGATGTCGCAGGTCAGGTTGTTGGCTCGGCCGATCGCCAGGAACAGTTCGACGTACGTGCGCAGCCCCCGCTTGCCTGACTCGCCGATCACGATCGCCCGCTGGGCGGGTACCGGCCGTCGCTCCCGGCTCTGCGTATGCGCCCTGGCCACCGCCAAGTCGACCGATGCCAGCGTGGCCAGCCGCTGGGCCGCCTGCAGGTAGGCATCGGCCTCGTGCTCGTTGTCGGTGCCCTCGGCCTTGCGCAGCAGCGCCGCGATCCTGGTCAGGTCCTTGTCACTCATCGCGCCCAATCCCCCGATCGGAGTGGTTCGGTTGTCGGGCATCAGGATGCCAGGGACCACCGACAGTCTGTCCGATCAGGCGTTCGATGGGTCAGTCGACCACGCGCCAGACCGCTCGCGGGTCCTTGTCCGATTTCCCCTCCCAGGCGACAAGACCGTGCGTACGGAGCGCGGCCAACTGCTTTGTCACCGTCGGCCGACTCTGACCGGACTGCTCGACGAGCTGACCCGTTCCAAGTGGCTGTTGCGTTCGGCGCAAAAGGTCGAGGAGGTTCTCGGCGCCCTTGGGCAAGCCCGCAGCTATCTCCGGCGGAATTCGTGACGCGCTCTCCAGGACGAGTCGGACACTTCCCTGGGTTTGCGCATAGACGGGATCGGACAGTCCACGATGACGCATCTCCTCGAAGATTCGCCGGATACCTTCGCCGAGTTCCTGGCCGATGCGCAGGTCCGCACACACGCGGGCGACCCGGGGGTTCCTCGCATAGCGCGTGATCTCGAGAGGTCGATGGGGGTCGGCAAGTCCCGGAAATCTGCCGGGGCTTTCGATCTCGACGCGGTTCGGGAAAATCTCGACTCGGATGTGGTCGCCGGCCGCACTGTACGACCGGTGAATCACGGCGTTGACCAGCCCCTCCAACCAGGCGTCCCGGGGAACGATCGGAATGCCTTCGAACCGTCCGGCCGATTCGAGAGCGCGTCGGCGGGGGACCCATCCGTCGATGATGCCGGCCGCCTTCTCGATGACACTGGGGACGGATCCCTCGACACGGACATCGCCGGCGTCATCAAGCGTCAGGCGGATACCCGTCCCACGGGTGACATCCCGGTACCGCAGAACCCGAACCTGCGCATGTGGCAGGCGATCCTGCGGATGGGGAGCAAACAGCAGGTAGGCCGCAACCGTGATCTCGCCGGCGGTAGTCATCAGGCTGCGAGCCTTGAGCAGATCGGTGAAGGACCGGGTGGCACCGGCAGCATTCCGGTAGGTGCGCAGCGCCGCGCTGTCGAGGTCGTCAATCCCGACGCCGGTCAACGGGTGCCCGTCATACGGTGCACTACCCCGGTCGTAATGCAACTCTTGTCGCGCGGTGAAGCCGAGCCTTCGTGACTCGTCGCCCACACGGAGCAAGCAGTCACCGTTGGAGGTCTCGTGCACCACGTCACCGGGAGACACCCGGGCGACCAGTACAGCGTCGATCTCACCACGTGAGTTCCGACAGGGCACCTGCTCGAAACGCGCACGCACAGGCGGACGCGTGAGGTCCAGCGGCACCTGCATCAGGGGACGTGCTTGACGTGCCTTCGTACACCTTCGACCTCGCCTCGGTGCACACCGATGATGACCGTCCCACCCTCGGCGTTCGCCAAGGCCACCAGCGGCAGAGCAAAGTCTTTCGGGGCGACGCGGATCGACTTCCGCTAGAACCACTGATCTTCCGGGACGGCCGTCAACGCGACTGCCCGCTCATCGATCGGCAACGCGAGGATGCGATCGATCTCGTTCGCCGACATCAATCTACTCTAAATTCTTTAGAGTAGATTGCAAGTACTTCGACCCGCCCTGGTCAGCTACGCCACCTCACGGATCACGCGAACGTCATCCGGCGCTGTGCCGCATCGACCGAATTCCGACCGTGAGTCCGACGGCCACGGTCACCAGAGCGGCCACCCAGCCCCAGGCCGCGGCGGTCGAGCCGACGCCGCCGGAGAACAGCGCCCGCTCGGCGTCCACCAGGTAGGTGAGCGGGTTGAACTTGGATGCGACCTGCATCCAACCCGGGCCCGTCTCCAGCGGCAGCAGCATACCGGAGAGGATCATCAGCGGGAAGATCACCGTCTGCTGCACCGCCCAGAACATCCACTCCTGCTTGCGCACGGCGATGGCGAGCGCATAGCTGAGCGAGCCGATGCCGACACCGAAGACGGCCAGCAGCAGGAATCCGACGAGCGCGCCCAGGGGGTACAGGTCGAACCCGAACGGGATCATCACCAGCACGATGATCACCGCCTGGGCGGCCAGCGGCGCCATCTCCTTCAGCGCCCGGCCCACCAGCAGGGAGGGCCGGGACAGCGGCGTGACCAGCATCCGCTCGTGCGCTCCGGTCTGGAACTCGAACAGCAGGTTCGCGCCGACCGTCGTCGTGCCGAACAGTGCGGTCATCACCAGGATCGACGGGACGAACCACTGCCAGACGCTGTCACCGACGGTGCTCTGCGCCTGCCCGCCGAGCGAGCCGACCAGCAGCGGGCCGAACAGGGCCAGGAAGATCAGCGGCTGGATCATGCCGAAGATCACCGAGAACGGGTCGCGCAGCACGGGCCGCAGTTCCCGGGTCATCACCAGGTGGGTGTCGCGGATCAGCTTGCGGACGCCGCCGACGGGTGCGGCGGCGGTGAGCGAGTTCTTGGTCATCGTCTGAGTCATCATGCCGCCTCGCTCGATTCGTCGGTGGGAAGGGTGTTCTCGGCCTCGCGCAGGCTGCGGCCGGTCAACGACAGGAACACGTCGTCCAGGGTCGGCCGGTGCAGCTGGGCGGTGGCCACGGTCAGGCCGGCACGGTCGGCCTCCCGCAGCAGGACGGGCAGCGTCCTGGCACCGTCGGCCACCCGGCCCGTGGCGGTCCCGCCGTCCACCACGACGTCCCGGCCGCCGGGCATCCGTTCGATCAGCGCGGCCAGCTCGCCGACGCGGGCGGCGTCGTCCAGGCCCACGACCACCCGATCACCGGCCAGGTCCGCCTTCAGCGCCTCCGCGGTGTCGTCCGCGATCACCTCACCATGGTCGACGACGACGACCCGGCCGGCCATGGAGTCCGCCTCGTCCAGGTAGTGGGTGGTCAGCATGATCGTCATCGGCACCACGGCGTTCTGCCGCATCTGCAGGATGTGGTCCCAGAGGTTGGCCCGGTTGTGCGGGTCCAGGCCGGTGGACGGCTCGTCCAGGAACAGCAGATTCGGCTGGTGCACCAGGCCCATCGCCACGTCCAGCCGGCGACGCTGGCCGCCGGACAGGCTGGAGACCTTGCGGGTGGCCAGCGCGGTCAGGTCCAGTGCCTCAAGCAGCTCACCCGCCCGCCTCCTGGCGGCGCGACGGTCGAGGCCGTAGATCAGGCCCTGGCTGTACAGCTCGTCGGTCGCCCGTTGCATGTGGCCGGCGCCGTTGCCCTGGCCCACGTATCCGATCAACGAACGGACGGTGGCGGATTCGGTGACGACGTCGTGGCCGGCGACGGTCGCCGAGCCGGCGGTCGGTTCCAGCAGCGTGGTCAGCATGCGGATCATGGTCGTCTTGCCGGCGCCGTTGGGGCCGAGCACGGCGACCAGCTCACCGCCCTCGATGTCCAGGCTGATGCCGCGCACAGCATGCACGGTGTTGCTCCTGTTGACCACGAAGTCCTTGGTCAGGTCTCGCGTCCGGATCACAATCGCTCCCTGTGCTCGGTGGGCTGGTGCGTGTTCCCGTACTGACTGCGGCCGGCCGTCGGACTGGTCGCAACATCAGAATGCTCGGTGTAGAGGCCAACTTCTGGCCGCTATTCGGGTCATCCTGGAGAACATGAGTGATGCACCGGGCACGAGTGGCCGACTTCTGCGCCTGCTGTCGCTGTTGCAGGCCCGCCGGGACTGGCCCGGTGACGTGCTCGCCGAACGGCTCGAGGTCAGCCCGCGGACGGTCCGCCGGGATGTCGACCGGTTGCGCGAGCTGGGTTACCCGGTGCGCGCGATCAAGGGCCCGGACGGCGGCTACCGCCTGGATGCCGGCACCGAACTTCCCCCGCTGCTTTTCGACGACGAGCAGGCGGTGGCCGTCGCGGTCGCCCTGCAGACGGCATCCGCGGGTGTCTCCGGGATCGAGGAGGGCGCACTGCGGGCGTTGGCGACCGTCCGCCAGGTGATGCCCGCCCGGCTGCGGGGTCGGGTGGACGCCTTGCGGGTGACCGCCGTGCCGGCCGACCGCGAGCGCCCAAAAGTGGATTCAGAGGTGCTGATCGCCGTCGGCAGCGCGGTGCGCGCGTTCGAGGTGCTGCGCTTCGACTACGAGCGGCCGAACTGGACCGGCGAGGACCGACCGTGGGAGCCGCCGCGCAGGGTTGAGCCGCACCATCTCGCGACCTGGAGCGGCCGCTGGTACCTGGTCGCCTGGGACCTGGACCGCGACGACTGGCGCACCTTCCGGGTGGACCGGATGACCCCGAGGACGCCGACCGGCCCCCGCTTCAGCCCGCGTGAATTACCGGGTGGGGACGTGGCCACCTATCTGCAGAGCTCGTTCCAGGGGACCGACTGGCCGTGCCGCGGCGAGTTCGTCGTCGACGCACCGGCCGCCGAGGTCCATCCGTGGGTCGGCCGGCAGTCCGTGGTCGAGCCGCTCGGTCCGGACCGCTGCCGGGTGGTCACCGGCTCCTGGTCGTGGGAGCGGCTGGCGACTTGGGTGTCGTGGTGGGAGGTGTCGGTGCAGATCGTCGGGCCGGACGAGTTGCGCGCGGCCGCCGCCCGGCTGGGTCAGCGGTTCCTGGCGGCAGCTGGGTCATGACCGGATCGGTCCGAGATCGACCGCCGCACCACCGACGAAAATCGCCGGTCACGTGGCTCTCGACGGCGGCCATACGTGCGTTC
>JBIOVW010000307.1:0-2741 GCA_044867945.1 Nakamurella sp.
CTGGCGGCGGCCGGACACACCCTGCGTGATCTGCATGCCGTGGTGGTCGGCGTCGGCCCCGGCCCGTTCACCGGCCTTCGGGTGGGCATGGTCACCGCGGCCGCCCTCGGCGACGCGCTGGACCTCCCGGTGCACGGGGTGCCCAGTCACGACGGACTGGCCCGTTCGCTTCACCCGCTGCCCGGCGAGCTCCTGGTGGTCACCGACGCGCGCCGGCGCGAGCTGTACCTGAGCGGCTACCGGGCGGACGGACGGCGGGTGGTCGGGCCGCTGGTGGTGGCGCCGGCCGGGGTCGGCGACGTGCTCGCCGAGCACGATCTGGCCCCCGGTCACCTCGCCGGCGCCGGTGCCCCGCTGCTGGACCTGGCCGCCGCCCGGTTGGACCCGCCCGACGACGCACCGGCGCTCGGGCTGGTGGAGTGCGTGGTCACCCCCCTGCTGACCGGCGCCGTCCCCGGGCCGCTGGTGCCGCTGTACCTGCGCCGACCGGATGCGACGGTGCCTGGCGCGCGCAAGTCGGTACTGGGCCGGTGATCCCGCCGATGCCCATCGCCCTGGAAAGGGCCGACCCGGGGGACATTCCCACCCTGGTGGAACTGGAGGAGATCCTCTTCCCCGGCGATTCGCCCTGGACCGCCGAGATGTTCGCCGGTGAACTGGCGGCCGGCCATCATTACGTGGTGCACCGCGACCCCGCCGGAACGGTCGACGGATACGCCGGGCTTGCCCTGCTCGGCGGCGAGGCCGAGGTGCACACCATCGGCGTGCGGCCGGCCGCGCAGGGTGCGGGCATCGGCCGCGCGTTGCTGCGGGACCTGCTCGCCTACGCCGGCGACCGCCGCGTGCTGTTGGAGGTGCGGACCGACAACGCTGCGGCCATCGGCCTGTACGAGTCCGAGGGGTTCGTGATCGTCGGGACCCGGCGCCGGTACTACCGACCCAGCGGCGCCGATGCCTACACCATGGCGCGGCCGCGATGACCGCGGCGCGGGTCGCAGGGCCGGCCAACGGCATCGTGCTCGGTGTCGAGACATCCTGCGACGAAACGGGCGTCGGCCTTGTCCGGATGACGGCGGACGGTCCGGTGCTGCTCGGCCACGCGGTCGCCTCCAGCCAGGACGAGCACGCCCGATTCGGCGGCGTGGTGCCGGAGATCGCCTCCCGGGCCCACCTGGAGGCCATGGTGCCCACCGTGCACGCCGCGTTCGCCGACGCGGGGATCGATCCTCGCGACGTCGACGCGATCGCGGTGACCGCCGGTCCCGGCCTGGCCGGCGCGCTGCTGGTCGGGGTGGCCACGGCCAAGGCCTACGCGGCCGCGTGGGACGTGCCGCTGTTCGGGGTGAACCACCTGGCCGGGCACGTCGCCGCCGACACCCTTGAGCACGGTCCGCTGCCGGAGTCGGCCATCGCCCTGCTGGTCTCCGGTGGGCACACCCAGTTGCTGCGGGTGGACGACCTGGCCGGCTCGATCACCGAGATCGGCACGACGATCGACGACGCGGCCGGCGAGGCATATGACAAGGTCGCCCGGCTGCTCGGGCTGAGCTACCCGGGCGGCCCGGTGATCGACCGGATGGCCGCCGCCGGCGATCCGGCCGCCGTGCGCTTCCCGCGCGGGCTCACCGGGCCGCGGGATCCGGCATACGACTTCTCGTTCTCCGGCCTGAAGACGGCCGTCGCCAGGTACGTCGAATCCGCCGAACGGGACGGTCGGACTGTCGACGTGCCCGACGTGTGCGCGAGTTTCCAGGAGGCGGTGGCGGACGTGCTCACCGCCAAGACCGTCCGCGCCGCCGTCGACGCCGGCATCGGCACGGTCGTGGTGGCCGGTGGGGTCGCGGCCAACGGGCGGCTCCGCGCGCTGACCGAGGAGCGCTGCGCGGCCGCCGGTCTGGCGCTGCGGGTACCCCGGCCGGGACTGTGCACGGACAACGGCGCGATGATCGCCGCGGTGGGCGCGCACATCCTGGCGGCCGGTGGTGCGCCCTCGGGACCGCTGCTGACCGGCAACCCGGGCCTGCCGGTGTCGACCGTCCACGTGCTCTGATCCGCCGCGCGTCGGGTCCAGGCAGGGGAGGCAGGGAGTCGATCGACTTGCCACATTCCGCCCTTCGTTCGGCCGAAGCAGGGCCGAATGTGGCAAATGGATTCATCGCGGGCGGTACGCCTACCCTGGGCTGGAGTGAACCGTGACCCGGATCACACCCCGTTCAACGAGGAGCGTCGATGACCGCGACCACCGCGCACGACCCGAGTCCGTTCCTGCGCACCCCCGCCGGGCAGGCCCTGCTGACCCGCCTGCGCAGCGCCACGGACGGCCGCACGGGAGATCAGTTGTCCACCGCGATCCGGGCGGTGACCTCCGCCGGCTCCAGGCTGCCGTCGGACGAGGTGGACGCCGCGCTCACCGCGATCACCCTGCTGTTGGCGGAGTACCAGCCGTCGCTGTTGGACGGCGCGCCCGACGAGGATGCGCTGCGGGACTGGCTCCGGCACGTGGACACCGAGCTGACCCCGGGCCGCCGGTTGGCCGCCGAGGCCATGCTGGTCCGGATCGAGATCGACCTGGACAACCAGTGGTACGACGCGCACGTTGCCGACGGCAGCGTGCACCAGGTGCTGGACGACCTGCACCGGCTGCGCAACGCGTTGGCCGACGCCTCGCACTGAGCCTGAATTCCTGTTGATCATGAAGGACACGCCCTTATGCGACGGGAATAGGCGCGTTTCGTTCATGA
>JBIOVW010000308.1:0-2437 GCA_044867945.1 Nakamurella sp.
CGTGGATCAGCGGCAGCCCGGCGACCGGCTGGGTGTGCACCCGGGGGCCGGCGATGTTGGTCAGCGCGGGGGCCAGGATGAGTTGGGTGTCGGTACCCTCCAGGTCCCAGCTCAGCCGGCGCACGGCGCTCGGGCTGAACGCCGCCGACGCCGTCACGGCGACCGCGTCGGCGTGCAGGTCGGTGGCGATCCGGGCCACGTCGGCCGGCGCGCCCAGCACCGTAATGCCGTCCAGCTCGGTGCGGTCCTGGCCCGCCGTCGGGTCCGGGTTCACACAGACACCGATCACCCGGTAGCCGGCCCGTGGGGCGCGGGCCAGGTCGGACAGCAGCTCGCCGACCGTGTGCCGGTCGCCGACCGCGATCACCTCGGACATCATCAGGCCCTCGTCGCGCCGGCGGAACAACCAGCGACGCCAGATGTACCGGGTGGCGAGCAGCGCGACCAGGCCGGCCGGCAGCATGAGAATCACGTAGCTGCGCGGCATGTCGAGGTTGAACAGGAAGGAACCGATCGCCGCCAGCCCGAAGACGCTCAGCGACGCCTGGATGACCCGCTTGTACTCGGTCGGGCCGTGGCCGATGACGGTGCCGTCGCGGCTGCCCGACCAGTCAAGGGCCAGCAGCCAGGACACTCCCAACAGCACGGTGAAGATCAGGAACGTCAGGTCGGTCGGCTCGACCGAGATGCGCGTGGGGATGGGCGGGGCGATGAGGTGCACGCCGACCCCGGCCCAGACCAGACAGAGCAGATCGGTGACGTACAGCCGCCGGGCGTACCGGTCGCTCCATGAGCGCCGGGCGACGCGGCCAACAATGGGCCCGGTCGGCCGGCCCTGGTCGGCCGCGGCGGCCTCGCTGAACTGCCGGATGTTGAACTCGATCGTGCTTTCGACGGTCTCGCCCGGATCGTCGGCGGCGGGGTCCGCGGCGCCCCGCTGGACCGGGATCGCGGCGCCCAGCGTGCCGTCGACGGCGGGCACCCGCAGCGGAGAGCCGTCGACCTCGGCCAGCTCGACCGTCTCGGCCGGGACCTCGGTGGGCGCGGGGACGACGGCCAGCACCCGCTGGGCGTCCTTGCGTCCCTGCCGACGAACCCGCAGGCCGAGCTTGCGGCCGAGGGTCGGGTCGGTCAACGCCATGATGTGTCCTCACCTGCGTGCGAATGATCGGGAACGGATGGCAACCGGCCGGATCTGACGATTCTCCGGTTCGCTCCTTGGGTGCCGGCCCCGACCGGCGAGTGCTTGCGTGGATCCACCGCGGTTCGGGCGGATCCGCCAGATGGCCGCGATCTGTGCGTTCGCATGCACCGGCCCGGCAAATGTAGCCCCATGTAATCAGCTTGGAAACACCTGGGCCCCAGGTTCACCCCGTTCGAGTGAACCCAGGCAAATCCATGACCACATATCGTTATGGTTCGTCGGTCTCCGTGCCCATCGAGCGACGTGCGCTTTGCCCCGATTCGCCCGGTCGGCAACCGTCCGCTCGTTCGACCGCGCACCCGTTGCCGGCCGACGTTCACGCCGATCGCCCGCCGGCCGAGTCGCGATCCTGCTCGGCCAGCAGCGAGGAAAGCGCGCGGCGCAGCAGCGAGCTGGAGGTGTGCACGGTGTAGGGAAAGTAGACGACCTCGACGCCGACCGCGGCGAAGTCGCGCTCCAGTCGGTCGCCCCTCGGTGTCCCCCGCCAGTCGTCACCCTTGAAGATCAAGTCGAACGGCCTCGACCGCCAGGTCTCCAACTTGTCGGGGACGACCTCCAGGATCGCCTCGTCGACGTAGGAGATATGCCGGATGATCTCCAACCGCTCGGCCTGCGGCACGATCGGCGGTTGCCCCTTGGCCAGGACGCACATCTCGTCGGACACGACCCCGGCGATGAGATGATCGCACTGACTTTTCGCGTGACGAAGGATGTTCAGGTGTCCGATGTGGAACATGTCGTACACGCCCGGCGCATAGCCCACCCGCTGACGCATGCCGCTCCCCCAAGGTTTCATCACCGAAAGTCACGGAGCCGAACACATACTGTAGCCCGACCGTGTCACCTGACGCGACCCAGGCCCCCGCCCTGGTCGACGCGTGATTGATAGTAGTCGCCTCGACCACGATCGGACGGAGCACTAGCCTCCTGAGACCAGATTGACCGGTTGGGACGACCACGATCCGTAAGAGTTCGCAACCCGGGGGGTGAGTACCTCTCGAACGGGGGAGCCAGCCTCTCGTTCGGGGTAGCCGAGAATGATGGCCGGAGTCCGAATCGCACCGTGTTCGGGTCGCCTGTCCCTGTGCGTAGCGAAGAACCATACGACCCCTGGCTGGAATGAACCCATTTGATGCAGACTTCTGACGTCGGTGTCATTGCACGGCGCGTTCGGTGACCTCATCCCGGCAGGGCGCGTCCCGGACGGCGTAGCGAAGTCCGGCAGCACTCGCC
>JBIOVW010000309.1:0-4814 GCA_044867945.1 Nakamurella sp.
CCGTCTCGTTCGCCGTCTGCTGCGAGGCCGAGAAGTCGGTGTACAGCACCACGCCGGCGGCGAGCAGGGCCATGGTCACGAGCAGCACCAGGAGCCGAAGCGGCCAACGCCGCTTCGGCCTCCGGGACGGTTCGTACTGGCCGACCGCCGGGTTGGTGACGAGAGCGCTCACCCCACGAGAACGGGGGCGGCCGCGGCCGCGCGCTGATCCGCGGCCACCGCGGAGATGATCTCGTCCAGGGTCATCTTCGGATCGAACCCGACGAGCTCACGGGCCTTGGTGTTGTCCGGCACCCGACGACGCATGTCCTCGTAGCCCTCGCCGTAGGCCTGCTCGTAGGGGACCAGCTGGATGCTGCTGGAGCTGCCGGTGATCTCCACCACGCGGCGGGCCAGGTCCATGATCGAGACCTCGAAGGAACCACCGAGATTGTAGGCCTGGCCGCGGCTCTCGGGGGTCTCGGCGATGCGCACCAGCGCGGGCACCACGTCCAGCACGAACGAGAAGCAGCGGGTCTGCCGGCCGTCGCCGTAGACGGTCAGCGGTTCGCCGGCCAGGGCCTGGCGCACCAGGTTCGGCACGACCATGCCGTAGCGGCCGGTCTGCCGCGGGCCGACGGTGTTGAACAGCCGGATGATCGACACCTGCAGGCCGAACTCACGCCAGTAGGCGTGCGCGAACGCCTCGTCGATGCCCTTGGCCGCGGCGTAGGTCCAGCGCGACTTGAGCGGCGAGCCAAGGATGCGGTCCGACTCCTCCGGCAGGCTGTCCGCGGCGTTCTTGCCGTAGACCTCGCTGGTCGAGGCCAGCAACAGGCTGGCACCCGCGTCCAGGGTCGCATCGAGCACGACCTCGGTGCCGTGGATGTTGGTGCGCAGGCTCTCCAGCGGCTTGTCGACGATCAGGTGCACGCCGACCGCCGCCGCCAGGTGGAACACCCGGTCGGCGCCGCGGACGGCGTCGTCCACGGCCGCCCGGTCCAGGATGTCGCCCTCGATGAACCGCAGGTTCCGGTTGTCCAGCACCCGGTCCAGGTTGCTCAGGCGTCCGGTCGACAGGTTGTCCAGCACGACGACCTCGTCGCCCGCGCCCAGCAGGTATTCGGTCAGGTGGCCGCCGATGAATCCGGCGCCGCCGGTGATTGCGGTCTTCATTGCTTCGTTGCTCCTCGCATTTCCAGACGTGCCTGCAGGAGACGCCCCCCAGCAGATCCTTACGGTTGCGGCCGGCTGGTCGACGCCCCGTGGAGCGCCGACCAGCCCCCTTACTAGCCGCGGGTCAATTCGGGTGAAACGACGAACGGTTGCAGCACAACCGCTCCCGGGGCGAATCCTCGGTCGGCGGTCCGTCCCTGCCGGCCGACTTTGGGTGCCACCGGGCTCGGCACGACGTTGTGCTCGGTGATCGTGGCGCCCTTCTTCTTGGGTTTCTTGGATCCGTCCGGACGGGCGGCGGCAGCGGTGAGATCGACACCCGTCACGGCCTCGGCGAAGGCGCTGGTGGTGTGCAGAGCCGCCGGCGTCGCGCCGACCTCCACCAGGTCCAGGTCGTCGGTGACCAGGGTGCCGTTGTTGAACAGGCTGAGCCCGAAACTGACAGCGGTCGCCCCGGCCGGCACCGCGGGGGTCTGCCAGCTCGCCTGGGCCCAGGCGCTCGAGGCGGCGAACCACGGGCTCGACGTCCAGTAGTTCCAGTTGCCGTCCGCCGACCGGTAGTACAGCGCGAACTGGGTGACCGCGGTCGAGGTGTACCACTCGCTGACCGTGTAGGCCTTGCCCGCCGTGACGGCCGGCGCACACGTCCCGGCGTCGAGCGTCGGCAGCAGCTTGGCATCACCGTTGGTGTAGCCGGTCATTGTCAGCGAGACCGCCGCGCTCCCGGTGTGTGCCGCCGTCGTGGTGGCGAAAGAGGCGCTGTTCGCGCCGTAACCGGCCGCCGAGTAGCACTGGGGGAGCCCGGTCGCGGTATTCGCGGTCTCCATCGACGGGTTCTGCACGCCGATCGCCGGCGGAGGTGTCGGAGTCGAACCGGATTCGGTCAGGCTCAGGTCGTCGGTGACCAGCGTGCCGTTGTTGAACAGGTTCAGCCCGAAGCTCAGCGCGGTGGCCTCGGCCGGGATCGCCGGGGTCTGCCAGCTCGCCTGCGCCCAGGCGCTCGAGGCGCCGAACCACGGGCTCGACGTCCAGTAGTTCCACAACCCGTTCGCCGTCCGGTAGTACACCGTGAACTGGGTGACCGCGGTCGAGGTGTACCACTCGCTGATGGTGTAGGTCTTGCCGGGCGTCACCGTCGGTGCGCACTCGCCGAGATCGAGCATCGGCACGAGCTTGGCGTCGCCGTTGGCGTAGTTCGACACCGTCAGCTTCGTGGCCGTCGTACCGGTGTGCGCCGTCGTCGTCGTCGCGAAAGCGGCGGTGTTGGAACCGTAACCACCCGCCAGGTAGCACTGGGGCAGTCCGGTCGCCGCGTTGAACGTCTCCATCGACGGGTTCTTGATGGCGTTGACGCCTGGCGCGGCCTCCGGGGCGACCGGACCGGCCACGGCCGGTTGGGTGGTCCCGCCGATCACCGAACCGACCGTCCGCACCAGCGTGCCCGCGGACGCGCGGGTGGCCAGCCAGTCGACGAACTGGTTGTAGATCGTCGGACTGATGCGGGGTTGGGGGCAGGTGGTCGCCGACCCGGTGCAGATGTGGTGGAAGGTCAGCTGCACCCAGCTGCCGTTGTTCGCGGTCTCCGCCTGGGTGACGCTGCGCTTCAGATCGGCCAGCGTCCAGGTGCTCTCCACCTGATCGGGGGCCTTGGTGTAGAACTTGTCGGCCGGCGGGACGGTCTCCCCGACCGGGCAGTTGGTGCAGCTGAACCGGGTCTTGATGTCACCGAGGCCGCGCGCGCTGTTGTCGCCGCAGGCGGCCGCCGCCTGCTCCACCGCGGTGGTGGAGGAGGCGAACGGGTAGGCGAAGTTGGCGACCGGCATGCCCCAGTTGGCCCAGTTCACCCGGTCGTTGCAGATCTGCCGTTTCGCCTCGTCGATCGAGATTTCGGCCAGGTCCGCGTGCGAGACCGTGTGGCTGGCGATCTCGTGACCGTCCGCCTTCATCGACTGCACCTGGGCCAGCGTCAGGTAGTTGGGCTGGTTGATGAAACCCGAGTTCAGATAGAAGGTTCCGGCCATGCCCTTCGACTTGAGCTTCTGTGCCGCCGCAAACTGATCGGCGTTGGCGTCGTCGAAGGTCATCGACACGATGGTGCCGGTCGCCGCGGCGGCCGGCTGCACGTTGACCCAGAGGATGAGTCCGGCGACCATCACCACGGTCACACCGAGTCCGATGACGCGGCGCAGCACGGACGTCGAGCGCGCCTGGCGATGGCGGCCGGCCACTACAGCAGCACCCGCGAGGGAATGTCGTCCATCCGGTAGGTCGCATCGAGCACCAGCGGGTGCTCGGCCAGCCACGAGTGGTCGGCGGACTTGTGGGCGGTGTGCACCAGGACGATCTCGGCGTCGAAGGACACCGGGTCGTCGACCCCGATCAGCGTGGTCCCGTCCGGCAACGCGACGGTCTGGAAGAAGGGGTCGGAGTAGGCGACCGTGGCGCCCTGGGCGATCAGCCCGGACATGATCTCCAGCGCCGGCGACTCGCGCAGGTCCTCGACGTCGGGCTTGTAGGACACGCCGACCACCAGGACCCGAGCGCCGTGCAGGCCCTTGCCGGCGTCGGACAGCGTCTCGCGGATCCGGTCGACCACCCGGTGCGGGCGGGCCGCGATCGCGGTCATCGCCTGCTCGATCACCGGGGTGCTCAGCCGCTCCTTGCGCAGCTGCCACAGCAGATAGTGCGGATCGCAGGGGATGCAGTGCCCGCCGACACCGGGGCCGGGGAAGAACGGCATGAAGCCGTAGGGCTTGGTGGCGGCCGCGTTGATCACGTCCATCACCTCCATGCCCATCACCTGGCAGATCTCGGCGAACTCGTTGGCCAGGGCGATATTGACCGCGCGGAAGGTGTTCTCGACCAGCTTGGTCATCTCGGCCGCGTCGGTCGAGGGCACGATGTGGACGTTCCTGGCGTAGCTCTTGAGCACGGCCTCGGCCCGCGAGGAGCAGGCGGGCGTGACGCCGCCGAGCACCCGGGGCACGTCCTCGTGCGCGTGCCGGTCGTTGCCGGGGTCGATCCGCTCGGGGCTGAACGCCACGAAGATGTCGGTACCGACCTGAAGGCCGCGCCGGGAAAGTGGCTCGATCAACATGTCGCGGGTGGTGCCGACGTAGGTGGTCGAGGTCAGCACGAGCACCTGGCCGGGCACCGCCGCTTCGACGACCGCGGCGCAGGCGCCCCGCAGGATCGCCAGGTCGGGCATCAGGTAGTGATCGACCGGGGTCGGCACGCAGACGATGACGGCGGCGGCCCGGCTGAGCCGGGCAACGTCCGCGGTCATCGAGAATTCACCGTCGGTCAGCGCCGTGGAAAGGCGTTCCCGGTCGGTGGGCAGCAGGTCGGCGCGCTCCTCGCGGATGACCGACAGACGCCGCTCACTGACGTCCAGGCCCAGCACGCGACTGCCTGCCGCGTGAAAGGCGAGGGCCGTGGGCAGCCCGACATAGCCCAACCCGACAATGGCGATGTCATATTCGAAGGCCGGAATTGTCCGACCTGAGCCGTCGATATTCTCGACATTCTCCACAGCCCCCGTCCGCCGGCTGGGAACAGGTGCCTCCTGCGCAATCAATCCCGGCGCTGCCATCTGACTCACATACCCCTTCGTGGTCTGCCGGAGGCCGGGCCGTTCCCCTCGAAGGCCCCCGCTTGGT
>JBIOVW010000310.1:0-4742 GCA_044867945.1 Nakamurella sp.
GCCAAGCGGCTGGAGGAGGTGTGGCTGCCGTTCCAGGCGGACCCGGTGATCTTCCCCCGCACCAGCGAGGCGCTCTACCTGCTGCAACGCCTGCGTGACGAGGCCCATCGGTTCGCCGTCACCTATCACCGGGCCAAGCGGTCCAAGTCGATGACGGTGTCCGCACTGGACAACGTGCCCGGCCTTGGGCAGGTCCGCCGGAAGGCCCTCGTGCGCCACTTCGGATCGGTCGCCGCGCTGCGTCGGGCAGATGTCGAACAGATTCTCCAGGTGCCCGGGGTGGGTCGCCGCACCGCCGAGGCGATCGTCGCGGCCCTGGCCGGTTCCGGCGGCGCCGGAACCGATACCGTGACCACTTCGTGATGACGGAGGGGGCGACGGAATGACTCCAGGGTGGGCCGGGGGACACGACTCCGCCGGCGGGAGCGAGGAACCCGTCATCCAGGTGGCCATCGTCTCCGGGTTGTCCGGGGCCGGACGGTCGACGGCCGCCAAGTGCCTGGAGGACCTGGGCTGGCTCGTCGTGGACAATCTGCCGCCGGAGCTGATCAGCACGATGGTCGACCTGGGCTCGCGGACCAGCGGCGACGTCACCCGGATCGCGATCGTCCTCGACGTGCGGTCCAGGGCGTTCACCGAGGACCTGGCGGCGGTGATCAAGGACCTGGACGCAAGGGGCTACCGCCCGCGGGTGCTGTTCCTCCAGGCCAGCGACGCCGCGCTGATCCGCCGGTACGAGGCGAACCGGCGCAAGCACCCGCTGCAGGGCGGTGGTCGGCTCGCCGACGGGGTCGCCGCCGAGCGGACCGTGCTGGAGCCGCTGCGGCAGGAGGCCGACGTCGTCATCGACACCTCCGAACTGTCCGTGCACCAGCTGCGCAACGAGGTGGAGCGGGCCTTCGGACACACCTCCCCGGAACGCAAGGCGTCGATGACCGTCGTCTCGTTCGGCTTCAAGTACGGGTTGCCGCTGGACGCCGACCTGGTCATCGACATGCGATTCCTGCCCAACCCGCACTGGATCCCGGAGCTGCGCGACCACACCGGTCTGGAGCAGGAGGTGTCCGACTACGTGCTGTCCCAGGAGGGCGCCACCGAGTTCCTCGACCGGTACGTCGACCTGATCGACCTGATCAGCGGCGGCTACCGCCGCGAGGGCAAGCGTTACCTGACCCTGGCCGTGGGCTGCACCGGCGGCAAGCACCGCAGCGTCGCCGTGGCCGAAGAGCTCAAACGTCGCCTGGACGCGGACACCCTCGCGGTCCAGGTCGTGCACCGCGACCTGGGCAGGGAGTAGTGGACGGGTACCGGCCGAAGGTGGTGACGCTGGGGGGCGGGCACGGCCTGCACGTCATGCTCTCGGCGCTCGTCCGGCTCCCGGTCGAGATCACCGCGGTGGTCACCGTCGCCGACGACGGCGGCTCGTCGGGCCGGCTCCGCCGGGAGGTCCCCGGCATCGTCCCGCCCGGCGACCTGCGGATGGCGCTCACCGCCCTGGCCGAACCGGACGCCACCGGCACCCTGTGGAGCACCACCTTCCAGCACCGGTTCCGCGGCGAGGGTGCGTTGGCCGGGCATCCCGTGGGCAATCTGGTGCTGGTCGGGTTGAGCAAGGTGCTCGGCGATCCGGTGGCCGCGCTCGACGCGGCCGGGGCGATCATGGGCGCCCGAGGCAGGGTGCTGCCGATGTCCTGCCGGCCGCTGGACATCGTCGCCGACGTGGCCGGCCTGGACGAGGACCCGACCGCGGTCCGGCGCATCCGCGGCCAGGTGGCGGTGGCCAGCACCATGGGTCAGGTCCGCGCGGTCGCGCTGGACCCGCCGGACGCGGTCGCCTGTCCGGATGCCCTCAAGGCGATCGCGGACGCCGACCTGCTCACCCTCGGACCGGGCTCGTGGTTCACCAGCGTGCTGCCGCACCTGATGCTGCCCGACCTGGCCGAGGCGATCATCGGCAGCCGGGCGCACCGGTTGGTGGTGCTCAACCTGGCCGCGCAAATGGGGGAGACCGAAGGATTCTCGCCCGAGCAGCACCTGGAAGTACTCTCGGAGCACGCTCCCGAGCTCCGGGTCGACACGGTGCTGGCAGATCGCGCCTGCGTGGCGCTGCCGCAGCGCCTGGCGTCGGCCGCGGCCCGGTTGGGGGCACATCTGGACCTGCACAACGTCGCGTTTCCCGGTACGGCCCGGCACGATCCGGCCGGCCTGTCCGCCTCCCTGGCGACGGTGCTGGACCGGGCGGTGCCGGAATGGTCGGGTGCGCCGGTCGACCGGCGGGGCACTGAGCGGGGGGAATGATCGTGAGCGCAGGGCGGGCGGGAGGGCTCGATATCAGAGCGAACCATCGGCACAGGCGCCGGCGCCGCATCCAGGGTGGGCGGGCGGGTTACGTGCGGCCTGCGAGGCCGTCCCGGAAAGGCGGCGGCGTGAGCGACAACAGGGAGCGCCCGGCATGGCGATGACGGCCTCGGTCAAGGACGAACTGAGCCGGGTGGCGGTGACCAAGGTGTCCGCCCGCAAGGCCGAGGTGTCGGCGATGCTCCGGTTCGCCGGTGGCCTGCACATCGTGGCCGGCCGGGTGATCGTGGAGGCGGAGCTCGACACCGGCGCGGTGGCCCGGCGGCTGCGCAGGGAGATCGCCGAGCTGTACGGGCACGCCGCCGAGGTGCAGGTGCTCGCCGCCTCCGGCATCCGCAAGAACACCCGGTACGTGGTGCGGGTGGTCGGCGGCGGGGACTCGCTGGCTCGGCAGACCGGCCTGATCGATCAGCGTGGCCGACCGGTGCGCGGGCTGCCCCCACAGATCGTCGCCGGCACCGTCGGCGACGCCGAGGCCGCGTGGCGCGGGGCGTTCCTGGCCCACGGTTCGCTGACCGAACCCGGCCGCAGCGCCTCCCTGGAGATCACCTGCCCCGGCCCGGAGGCCGCGTTGGCGCTGGTCGGGGCGGCCCGCCGGATGGGTATCGGCGCCAAGGCACGCGAGGTACGCGGCGCCGACCGGGTGCTGGTCCGGGACGGCGACTCGATCGCCGCGCTGCTGACCCGGCTGGGCGCGCACACCTCGATGATGGCCTGGGAGGAGCGGCGGTTGCGACGCGAGGTCAGAGCGACCGCGAACCGGCTGGCCAACTTCGACGACGCCAACCTGCGCCGCTCCGCCCGGGCGGCGGTGGCCGCGGCGGCCCGCGTCGAGCGGGCCCTGGAGATCCTCGGTGACGACGCCCCGGAACACCTGAGCCAGGCCGGGCGGCTGCGCATCGCGCACGGTCAGGCGTCGCTGGAGGAACTGGGCCAGCTGGCCGACCCGCCGATGACCAAGGACGCGGTCGCCGGCCGGATCCGACGCCTGCTGACCATGGCGGACAAGCGGGCGGCCGAGCTGGGCATACCGGATACCGAGTCGGCGGTGACGGCGGACATGCTCGACTCCTGAGCGCCGGGCCGGCGGGACGGCTTGCCGACGCGGTCCGGGTGAACTTCCGGTGAACCCGCAGAAGTACCCGCGGCCCTCCGGTGCAGAAACGGACTCAGCGCAGGTGACAGGCCTGACGCCGGCCGTTCGACCGCCCGCCGATCGGGCCGAACGACCCGCACGGACCGGGCCGTTCGACCCGAATCGGGCCCGCGGTCCTGAGCCGACATGCCGGGCTGTGGCCGTCCCGATACAGTGAGTCCGGCGACGCTCGCATTGACGTGGGCGACGTCTCTTGATCGATCCCGTCGGGGTCAGCACGACCCTGCTGGGGGAACCCCATTGAGGAGGGCGAACAGACGTGACTGTGCGCGTCGGTGTGAACGGATTCGGCCGGATCGGCCGCAACTTCTGGCGAGCGGTCGACTCGCTGGATACGGACGTCGAGATCGTCGCCATCAACGACCTGACCGACACCAAGACCCTTGCCCACCTGCTGTAGTCCGACTCGATCCTGGGCATGCTGCCCTACGAGGTGAAGGCCGGCGACGGCGTCATCTCGGTCGACGGCAAGGACATCAAGGCCCTGTCGGAGCGCGACCCGGGCGCGTTGCCCTGGAGTGACCTGGGTGTCGACATCGTGATCGAGTCAACCGGCTTCTTCACCAAGGCCGAAGCGGCTCGCAAGCACGTCGACGCGGGCGCCAAGAAGGTCATCATCTCCGCGCCGGCCTCCGGCGAGGACCTGACCGTCGTGGTCGGTGTCAACGACGACAAGTACGACGGCTCGCAGACCATCCTGTCCAACGCGTCCTGCACCACCAACTGCGTGGCCCCGATGGCCAAGGTGCTGCACGAGAACTTCGGGCTGGTCCAGGGTCTGATGACCACGATCCATGCCTACACCAACGACCAGGTCATCCTGGACTTCCCGCACAAGGACCTGCGGCGGGCCCGGGCCGCGGCCATCAACATCATCCCGACCACCACCGGCGCGGCCAAGGCGACGGCGCTGGTGCTGCCGGAGCTCAAGGGCAAGCTGCACGGCTACGCCCTGCGCGTACCGGTGCCGACCGGTTCGGTCACCGACCTGACCGTCGAGCTGGAGAAGAGCGCGACCGTGGACGAGGTCAACGCCGCGTTCAAGGCCGCCGCCGCCGACGGCCCGTTGGCCGGCCGGCTGTACTTCTCCGACGACCCGATCGTGTCCAGCGACATCCAGGGCTCGCCCGCGTCGTGCACGTTCGACTCGCCGCTGACCATCGCGCTGGGCGGCAACTTCTTCAAGGTCGTCGGGTGGTACGACAACGAGTGGGGGTACTCGAACCGG
>JBIOVW010000311.1:0-5541 GCA_044867945.1 Nakamurella sp.
GCCCGAGGCCGAGCACGCTCAGCCCGGCCAGCAGCAGGACCCAGACGGCGATCACCGATCGCGGACGTCCGGTGACCGCGGTACCCAGGCGCTCGAACCAGCCCCGGGCCGCGGCGACCGGTGGTTCGGGGACGACCGGTGGTTCGGGGACGGGCGGTGGTTCGGGGACGGGCGGTGGTTCGGGGGCGGGGGTCGGCGGGTCGGCCGGTGGTGGTGGTTCAGCGGGTGGTGGAATGCGTTGGGTAGCAAATAGTTCCGTGGGTGGGTCAACCAGTAATGCTGGGGGTGGTGCTGTAGGTGGGGCGATGGGCGGCGGAATCGACGCCGGCACGTGCGTTGGCACGACCATCAGAACGGTGGGGGAATCGTCCGCCTCGATCGCGTGGTGCCGGCCGCGCAGGCCGTCCGGCGCCAGCACCGGTGCCAGGTGTTTGGCCACGGGGGAATCTCTCCTTGCCGGGGAATCAGGCCGCAGCGGCGGCCGGACGGGGGCGGTTGACCAGCATGCTGCGAACCAGCACTCCGGGGGACAGGAACTGGCGAACGCTCATCCGCCGCTCACCGAACTCGACGACATGGCGGGCGATGCGGGGATCGCGGACGGCGCCGGCGTAGAGCAGCCGCTCGACCGGGTTGAACATCCGGCCGCCGGCGTAGTCGCTCATCAGCCGGTGGTGTCCGGCCAGCGTCCGCCGGTGCCGGGCCGCGTAGCGGCGCAGCCCGTCGTCCCCATCGTCACCCCGGGCCAGCGCCGGCGTTGTGGCGTCGACCAGCCAGGCGGCGCTGCGGAACGCGAAGCTGCAGCCGGTGCCCCACAGATAGTCCGTGGTCATCGCCGCGTCGCCGACCAGGGCCAGCCCCGGCGACGCCGGCCGGCGGGAGATGCAGGCGTGGTTCAACACCCCGGTCAGCCGGCCGACCTGCTCGGCGCCGGACATGTCGGGGCCGTCGGGGAGCCGATGCAACTGGTCGAAGTAGTTGCCGCGCAAGTTTTTCCGGAAGTCGTCCAGCCGGTTCCGGGTCGGCATCACGCTCAGGATCGTGACGTCCCCGTTGGGGAACGCGTAGGCGATGTCCGGTTCTAGCATCCACATTCGGGACACGTCGTCCGGCAGACGGACTCCGGTGAACGGCGCGAAGTAGACGAAGCGGCCGTGCGGTCTGCTGACGGTGGACACGCCCGCGGCCTCGGCCACCCGGGAGTTGCTCCCGTCTGCCCCCACGACCAGCCGCGCCCGGTACTCCCGGCCGTTGCCGGTCCGCACCCCGACGACCCGCCCGGCGCGTTTGATCAGGTCCGAAACCCGTTCACCGCAAAGCAATGTCACACCCGGCTCGGCAGCCGTGCGGGTCCGCAGCAGCGGATCGAGGGCCGACCTGCGGATGTTGACGCCGACCTCGGCGCCGGTGGTGGGTTCACCGGGCGGGCCGGGGAACTCCAGCCAGCCCCACCGGGTCCAGATGCTCAGCCGGTTGGGCCGGCCACCCGCGTCCATGAGGGCATCGGCAAGGCCGAGCCGGTCGATGACCGGCCACGCCGTCGGCTGGATGAAATGGGTACAGGCCCGCTTGAAGTGTCCCGGATCCCGGTGAGCCTCCAGCAACAGAACGGAAAGTCCCTGCCGGGCAAAGAGAGTGGCCGCAGTGCAGCCGGCCAGACTGGCTCCCGCCACGATCACGTCGAATCCCTCTCGGCGCACAAAACCTCCTGAACGGGTCGGGGCCGCGCACGGACACAAGGAGAACAGGGCCCCCCGCGAAATACACCCGTTTCCCGATGTATCCACAGGCATCTGTGACTCTCTGTACTGCCAGTCCGTACGAGGATCCGTGACGACCACCGGGGAGCCGGAAATTGAATCAGTTGGAAGTGCTGTCGCGCGCCCATCACCAGCCGACCGTCCTGGTCACCGGAGGGTCCGGAGTCATCGGCTCCGCCCTGCTGCCCAGGCTCCTCGGCGGCCCCCGAAAGCCGGTGGTGATCGCCCTGGTGCACCGGCGGGAGGTTCCGGTGCCCGGCGTGCGATCGGTCCGCGGCAACGTCGCCGCCCCGTTCCTGGGGTTGTCCCCCGGTGAGTACGAGGCCCTGGTCCGCCGGGTCGACGTCGTGGTGCACGCCGCCGCGATCGTCTCGTTCAAGCAGTCCGAGGACCATGCGGCCACCAATGTGGTTGGCACACAACAGGTGCTGCACTTCGCCGAGCGAGCACAGGCGCCCCTGGTGCACGTCAGCACGGCCTATTTGCATCCGCAGGACAACTCGGCGCGGCCTCGCACGTCTGTGAGGTATGCCGCATCCAAACGAGCGGGCGAGGACGTGGTTCGCCAGGGGACCGTGCCGACGAGCATCGTCCGCCCGTCGATCGTCATCGGACGCAGCGACAACGGTGAGACAACTGAATTCCAGGGTTTCTACCACGTTCTGACGGCCCTGCGCCGCGGAATGCTGCCCATGCTGCCGTTCGGCGCGCACTGGCCTCTTGATCTCATTCCGTGCGATGTGGTGGCGGATGGAATTGCCACCATTGTCGAACGGAACCTTTTCGGCCGCGATTATTGGCTCACTGCCGGATCGCGTGCCTTCACCATCGCCCAGGCGGTCGACCTTCTTGTCGAACACTCGCGGTCGGTGGGCATCCCGGTCGAGCGGCCACGATTCGTGGCGCCCGACACCTACCACCGGTTGATCGCCCCGGTGTTCCTCGATGCCCTGCCCCGCACCATGCGAATGGCGGTAAGTTCCCTGATGGATCTGTTCCTGGACTACGTGTCCATGGAGGACCCCTTCCCCAGCTCGCTGGACGAGCTGGCCGCGGCAGGCGCCGCGCCGGTACCGGACCTGCGGGCCGGTGTCCGGCACAGCCTGGACTTCTGGCACCGCGAGACCGAGGCGGCCGCCGCCGTCGAGGCGGTGGCCTGACGTGAGCCCGACAACCGATCGACGCACGGCCCTGGACCGGTACCGGCGACACGTGAACAAGTCGTCGGCCGCGCTGGTCGAACTGCTCGGAGCGCCCCTGCCCGAGCGGGCGGAGGGCAACCACGTCTACGACGCGGACGGCGTGCGGTACCTCGATTGCGCCGGCTTCGGCGTCAACCTGATCGGCCACCGCCATCCGACGGTCATCGATGCGGTCAAGCGGCAGCTCGACGCGTCACCGCTGGTCAGCAAGCCGCTGATCAGCCGGGTGACGGCCGAGGCGGCGGAGGCGCTGGCCTCGGTCGCGCCGGCCGGACTTGACCATGTCTACCTGACCAACTCGGGCGCCGAGGCCGTCGAGGTTGCTCTCAAGCTGGCCCGGCTGCACGGCCGCACCCGGGTCGTCGCCATGCGGGACGGCTTCCACGGCAAGACCTTCGGCGCGTTGAGCGTCACCGGTCGACCCGCCTACCGGGCACCGTTCGAGCCGTTGCTGCCGGACGTGGAATTCGCCGCCTTCGGCGACATCGACGACCTGGCCCGCCTGCTGGCCGCCGAGGGGGAGCGCACCTGCGTGATCGCGGAACCCATCCTCGGCGAGGGTGGGGTTCGAGTCCCGCCCCGTGGCTGGCTGGCCGCCGTGCGCGAACTGTGCACCCGCACCGGGGCCCTGCTCATCCTGGACGAGATCCAGACCGGGCTCGGTCGGGTCGGTGCCTGGTGGGCGGCCGACGAGGAGAACGTCGTCCCCGACATCCTGCTCTCCGGCAAGATCCTGTCCGGCGGGGTCGTTCCGGTTGGCGCCGTGCTCGCCACCGACGACGTCTTCCGGCCGCTGGACGACGATCCGATGCTTCACTCGTCCACCTTCGCCGGCAGCCCGCTGGCCGCCGCCGCCGTCACCGCCACCCTGTCGGTGCTGCGGACCGAGAACCTCATCCAGCGCTCGGCCGACCTGGGCATCCAGCTGTCCGGCATGGTGCGCGGCATCCTGGCCGAGCACTGTCCCGGCCTGGTCGCCGAGGTCCGTGGGCAGGGCCTGCTGCTCGGCATGGACTTCACCTCCAGCGATCTCGCCGTCGAGTTCCTGATGGAGCTGATCGCCCGCCGGGTCGTTCCGTCCTATTCGCTGAACAAGTACAACGTCCTGCGGCTGACCCCGCCGGCCACCCTGACCGCGCAGGATGTGGCCGAGCTCGGGGAGGCGCTGGCCGGCGCCGCCCACGAGGTCGGCCGACGGCGATCAAGCCAACCCACCCTGCATGGCGCGCCCCGGGTTCCGGCCGCCCGCACCCGCAACCCCATCCCCGCCCAACCCCACCCCACCCAGGAGTACCCATGCGCTTCGTGACCATCGACGCCCTCGTCCCGGGCCGGCCGGCCGACGAGGTGTTTCGCACCTTGGTCGACTATGCCCGCTACCCCGAACTCACCCCCGTCGTTCGTGACGTCCAGGTGTGGACGGACGCGAGCGGCGACCTGATCAGCAGCTGGGAGGTCAACTTCCGCAACGGCATCCTGCGCTGGACCGAACGGGACGTGATCGACGACGCCGGCCTGCGGATCGACTTCACCCAGACCGAGGGTGACGTCGCCGAGTTCGCCGGCAGCTGGCTGTGCCGAACCGGCAGTGATGGCACCGCGGTTCGATTCGAGGCACTGGTGGATCTCGGCATCGCCAGCCTGGCCGATGTGCTGGACCCGATCGCGGCGCGGACGCTGGCCGAGACGATCAGCGGAATCCTGGTCGGCCTGTTCGGCGAGGACGTGCGGTTCGACGCGATCGACCACGAGACGGTGCAGCTGCCCGAGGGTGCGCTGCCCTTCCTGAACGGAGCGGCGGCATGACGTTCCTGACCGCCGAGCGGGCCGCCCTGGACGAGCTGCTGCCCGGGCTGGACGCCGCATTGGCCGCCGAACCGCTGATGACCTGGGAGAGCCGGGAGAGCAAGGCGCTCAAGCTGTATCGGGAGGCCGGCGGCTGCGGTCTGCTGGTTCCGACCGAGCACGGCGGGCACGGCGCCGACCCGTTGACCGCCGTCCGGGTGCAGAGGGCGATCGGCGCCCGGTCCCCGTCGCTGGCGGTGGCCACCACCATGCATCACTTCTCCGTCGCCTCGCTGGCCGAGTTGTCCGCGCTGGGCACCGGTTTCGAGTGGGCGGTGCTGCAGGCGATTGCCGAGCAGCACTGGTACCTCAGCTCGGCCTTCGCCGAGGGCAACCCGAGCACGAACATCCTGGCACCGCGGGTGCAGGCCCGGAAGGTCGACGGAGGGCTGCTCGTCAACGGCAGCAAGCGGCCCTGCAGCCTGACCTGGTCGATGGACCTGATGTCAGCGAGCGTCGCCGTGGTGGATCAGGCGGGCGGCCCGGAAAAGCTGGCCATCGTGCTCATCCCGGCCACCGACCCCGGAATCAGCCGCCGCCCCTTCTGGGAGAGCTTCGCCCTGGCCGGCGCGGAGAGCGACGAGGTGGTCCTCACCGACGTGTTCGTCCCCGACATGATGGTGTTCCAGCCGGCCGAGGCGACCATGACCGACCCGATCCAGGGCCGCGGCTTCCTCTGGTTCGAACTGCTGGTGGCCGCCTCCTACATCGGTGTCGCCTCGGCCTTGGTGGAG
>JBIOVW010000312.1:0-4425 GCA_044867945.1 Nakamurella sp.
GCGGCGCTGCGTTGGGCCTGCGCCGCCGGAGCGCTCGCCACCACCGTCCCCGGCGCATCCTCACCGTCGGCCCACGACATCGATCGCCTGCTGCGTTCCTGACCGGCCCGCTCCGGGCCGGCCGGAACGCCTCGTCCCGTCAGTGGACGGCCACGGCCCGTTCGGCTGCACCGGGGTGCGGCACGTCGAACTCGTCCTCGTTCCGGTTGTGCTCGTCCAGCAGGGCCTTGGGGAAGCCGAAGAACCAGGTCAGGACGAACCCGGCGACGTAGCCGACGGCCAGCCCGAGCACGTACACGCCGATCGAGTACAGCTGGCCGCCGGGACCGGTGACCAACGGAACCAGGGCCAGCCCGGAGGGGCCGATCGCGGTGGCCCCGAAGGGCGCCACGAACTGGTTGAACGCACCCACGACTCCGCCGGCGACCGCGCCGCCCAGGCAGGCGGTGATGAACGGCCGCCCGAGGGGCAGGCTCACCCCGTAGATCAGCGGCTCGCCGACCCCGAGGACGCCCACCGGCAACGCGCCCTTGATGATCTCGCGAATACCCTTGTTGTACTTGAGCTTGAGGTAGACGGCGGCGGCGCAGCCCACCTGCCCGGCCCCGGCCATGGCCAGAATGGGCAGCAGGGTGGTGTAGCCGACCTGCTCGATCAGGGTCGCGTGGATGGGGATCAGCGCCTGGTGCAGGCCCAGCATCACCAGCGGGAGGAACAGCCCACCGAGGACGAAACCCGCGGCCACACCGCTCACCTCGAACAACCAGGTGGCGGCGGTGGCGATGCCGGTGGCCACCTGACCGGCCGCGAACATCAGCACGTAGATCGTGGCCAGACCGGACACGAGCAGCGCGACGGTCGGGGTCACCAGAATGTCGAGGGCATCCGGAACGCGCCCGCGCACGCCCCTTTCGATGTAGGCGCACAGGATGGCGGCCATGATCGCACCGAGCACGCCGCCCTGGCCGGGGGCCAGCGTCACCTCACCCACCAGCGGCAGGGTGTAGGTGATGTTCGCGACGCCGGGGAAGACGATGATCGCGGCCACCGCCCCGCCGAGCGCGGGTGTGCCACCGAACTCCTTCGCGGCGTTGATCCCGGCGAAGATCGTCAGGAAGGCGAAGAACGCGGTGCCGATCGCGGTGAGCGCGGGCAGCAGCGAGGTCGCCCAGTCGGCCTGACCCGAGGTGACCAGGTTTGCCAGGACGCCGCGGATGGCGGCCACCAGCCCCGCGCCGATCAGTGCCGGAATCAGCGGGACGAAGATGTTCGCGATCTTGCGCAGCAGGTTCTTGAAAGGCGTGTTGTTCCGCGCCTTCTGCTGCGCCTTGAGCCGGGCGCCCCGCTCGACCGTGTCGAGCTGGACAGCGGCGTCGCCCGTCGGCGCAGCGGTTGGCCCGGCGGCCCTTTCGCTTTCGAGCCGCCTGGTGAACGCGGCGGTGACCTTGGCCACCGCGCCAGGCCCGAGCACCACCTGGTAGGTCTCGTCGTCGACGACCCCGAGCACCCCGGGCGTGGCGCGCAGCGCCCTGTCGTCGACCCGCGACCGGTCGGCCAGACCGACCCGCAGCCGGGTGATGCAGTTCGTGACGGATCCGATGTTGTCGGCCCCGCCGAGCAACGGCAGGATCGCCGCCGCCAGTTGTTCGTACTTGTCACCGGACGACGGGGCGCCGCCGGTGGAATGGGGTGGCGTGGTCATGCGTGTTCTCCTCGTTGAGTGGACCGTGGAAGTGAACCGCTGCCGCCCGGATATCGTCGGGGCGTGCGCGGAGTGGTTGAAGGGCATGGTGAATCGCCCGCGAACGACATCGGCCGCGGGATCGGACACCCCCGGGGTAGGGGCAGGACAGGGTCAGCCGGCGATGGCCGTCCGAACGAATCCGTCGGCCGCGTCGAGCCGGCGGCGGGCCTCGTCGGCGGAGCAGCCCGAGAGGATCATCACGATCGCCGTCTTGGCGTGCCCGTCGGCCTGCTCGAAGGCGCTCGCCGCGGTGGCGTCATCACAACCGGTGGCGGTCCGGATGATCCGTTGAGCGCGTCCCACCAGCTTGGCGTTGGTCGGCCGGACGTCCACCATCAGGTTTCCGTGGACCTTGCCGACCTGCACCATCGCACCGGTGGAGATCATGTTCAGCACCAGTTTCTGGCTGGTGCCCGCCTTGAGCCGGGTGGATCCGGTGAGCACCTCCGGACCGCTGTCCACCTCGATGGCGAGGTCGGCGTGCCGGCTGATCTCCGCGCCGGGGTTGCAGGCGACCGAGACGGTGACGGCACCGACCCGGCGGGCGAAGTCCAGGCCGCCGACGACGTACGGGGTGCGCCCGGAGGCGGCCAGGCCGACCACCGCGTCGGAGGCGGTCAGGCCGATCCGCCGAAGGTCGTCGACGGCGAGCGTTTTCGAATCCTCGGCGCCCTCAACGGCTTTCAGGAATGCGCCGGCACCGCCGGCGATGAGTCCGACCACCAGCTCGGGGTCGGTTCCGAAGGTGGGCGGACACTCGACCGCATCCAGCACCCCCAGCCGCCCGCTGGTGCCCGCGCCAAGGTAGATCAGTCGACCCCCGGCCCGGAACGCACCGGCGACGGCCCGGACCGCGGCCGCGATCTGCGGGATGACGGCGCCGACGGCCTGCGGTACCCGCCGGTCCTCGTCGTTCATCACGCGCAGGAACTCCTCGACCGACAGGTTGTCCAGGTCGTCGGTGCGCGGATTGCGGCTCTCTGTGGTCAGGCGATCGAGTGCGACCATCGAAATTTCTCTCCTTGACTGGTGTCGTGATGCATCGCAGGACGATGCCCACGGGGCGATGTAACTAGTTTACATCGATGGTCTGGACCAATGTCAAGAGTTTTCTTCACGGCTGCTGCGCACGAGGCGAAGCGAGCCCGGGAAGTCCGTCAGGAATCCTCGAGCTCCTCGGCCGCGGCCATCCACTCGATCTCGACGTCGGCCACCTCGGCCCGCACCTGGTCGAGCTCGCGGGCCAGTTCCGCCGCGGCGGTGAAGTCGGCGGCCGCCTGGGCCATCCGGTCGTGCACATCGGACTCCTTGCGGTGCAAGGAATCCAGCTGCCGCTCGAGCCGCTGAAGGTTCTTGCGCAGCTCCCGCCGGCGCACCGGATCGATCCCGCCCCCGGCCGCAGCACCCGCACCGGACGAGCCGCCGGACGAGGACGAGCTCATGGCGGCCGGGGCAGCCGGCGCCGGGGGAACCACGGCCGCGACACGCAGAGCAGCCTTGCGCTCCAGATACTGCCCCACCCCGCCGGGCAGGTTCGTCAGCCGCCCGTCCCCGAACAGTGCCATCACCGAATCGGCGACCCGTTCGACCAGGTACCGGTCGTGACTGACCACCAGCAGCGTGCCCGGCCAGGAATCGAGCAGGTCCTCCAGCGCGGCCAGGGTGTCCACGTCCAGGTCGTTGGTGGGCTCGTCCAGCACCAGCACGTTCGGTTCGGCCATCAGGATCCGCAGCAGCTGCAGCCGCCGGCGCTCCCCACCGGACAGGTCGGCGACCGGCGTCCACTGCTGGGCGCTGGTGAAGCCGAACCGCTCGGCCAGTTGCCCGGCGGTCAGCGTCCGGCCGCCCAGATCGACCGACCCGGACACGTCGCTGACCGCCTCGATCAGCCGCAGCCGACCGGGCAGCTCGGTGACCTCCTGCGACAGGTAGCCCAGCCGCACCGTCGAACCGGTGCGCACCTCGCCGGAGCCCGGCTGCTGCAGCCCCATCAGCAAGCGCAGCAGCGTCGTCTTGCCCGACCCGTTCGCGCCGACGATGCCGATCCGGTCACCCGGTCCGACGATCCAGTCGACCCCGTCCAGCAGCACCCGCGACCCGTCTGTGGACGAAACTGACGCCGAGACTGCCTTTAGTTCCAGCACGTCACGACCCAGCCGCCGCCGGGCAAAGGCATGCAGCTGCACCGTGTTCCGCGGATCGGGCTCGTCGGCGATGAGCGCCTCGGCCGCCTCGATCCGGTAGCGGGGCTTGGAAGTGCGGGCGGGCGGGCCGCGGCGCAGCCAGGCCAGTTCCTTGCGCGCCAGGTTCCGCCGGCGCTCCTCCGCCGCACGGTCCAGCCGCAGCCGCTCGGCCCGGGCGAACACCCAGTCCGAGTAGCCGCCCTCCCGGGACAACACGTCGCCGTCCACGACCTCCCAGGTGCGGGTGGCGAACGCGTCCAGGAACCAGCGATCGTGGGTGACCGCGACGACCGCGCCGCGCCGGCGTCGCAGGTGCTCGACCAACCAGGCGATCGCGTCGATGTCCAGGTGGTTGGTCGGCTCGTCGAGCAACAGCAGATCGGCATCGGCGACCAGCGCCGCGGCCAGCATCACCCGCCGCTGCTCGCCGCCGGACAGCTCGTCGACCGGTGTGTCAAGGCCGAGACCGGGCAGGCCGAGGCCGTCCAGCACGGTCCG
>JBIOVW010000313.1:0-2278 GCA_044867945.1 Nakamurella sp.
CTTGAAGTCGTCCAGGTCCACGAACAGCAACGCCAGCGGCCGCAGGCTCCGTCGGTGTTGCTCGAGGGCATGGGCCGCCCGGTCGGTGAACAGGGCCCGGTTGGGCAGCCCGGTCAGGACGTCCTGGAACGCCTGCCGTTGCAGCTCGCCTTCCCGCTTGGCCAGGTTCCGGGTGAGCGTGACGTTGTCCCGAATGGTCAGGTACTGACGGGCCAGGACGCCCAGGAACGTCAGGACCACGGCTATCCCGCTCACTCGGTCGAGCACATCGCTCAACCGCTGGTGACCGACCACCACGAGCGCAAGGACCAGCGGGATGTACGGCAGGGCGCTGACCTGGCGAACCTCGACGTGTTCGGCCCGGTCCGACCCGGTGCCGGCGACGTCCGTCGGCTCGTCCAGGTTGGCCACCGCCGCGCACCCGATGACGCCGAACCCGGCGATCCAGCCCAGTCCGACGATCGAACCGGACGCGAAGGAACCGGTGGCGACCAGGTAGGCGTAGAAGCCGTCGGAGACCGCGATCAAGCCCATCCCGACGGCGACCGCCGTCAGGCCGGTCGGCCGGGTGGTGCGCCGGGAGACGCTCAGGATCGCCACGGTCAGCACCACGATGTCCCCGCACGGATACGCCAGGTTGATCAGCAGGGCGATCGTCCCGGTGTCCGCCGAGGTCGAGGACGTCACCTGGTTGATCGAGGTCGACCAGCTGATGGTGAACAGGGACATGCCGATGACGAAGGCGTCCAGCAGCGTACGCAGCCGGTCCGTCCGAATCCCGTCGGTCGGAACGACGGCGACCACCATCAGGACGGGGAAGAGCAGGAAGAACAGGTCGGCGGGCGAGACCTCGGGCACATCCTGACCGAGGATCAGTTCCACGTAACTCCAGTAGATCTGCCCGATCGTCCAGGAGCCGCACGCCAGCGCGACGAAGATCCAGCGCCGTCGCTGGTCGCGGGGACGCCGGCGCGCCACGAGCGCCGACGCGACGGTCGCCAGCGCGGCCGCGGCCAGCTGACCCAGGTTGTACACCCAGGCCGACGTGCGCGAGTCGACTCCCGCGCTCAGGGTGGCCAGTGCGCCGGCAATCACCAGCGCCGCGGTGAGGAGCCCGGCGCTGATCAGTCTCGGTCCTGGCCGGCGGGCAGGCGCGACCCGCGGCGCGAGCGCATCGGTTCGGTCAATGGGTTGGACGGACCTGCTCACGCCGCCGCCCCGGGGGCCGTCTCGCACGCTCGACGACCCCGACCGGGCCGCCGGCGCCTGTGTCGATGGTTCGCCCTGTCAGCGAGCCCGCCCACCCGCCCTGCGCTCACGCGCCCCCCTGGAATCGCGGCGATGCAGTTCAGCCGTAGACGTGCTTCGTCACAGAGGGTAGCAAGAGCGAGGGATCATGTCACGCTGCGCGCTCGGGAAGGGCGCGAAGAACGGAGATACGTGGTGCCGTCGGGAGGAATCGAACCTCCCGCATCGCCCAAGCTCGACTGCCGCGCGCGTGAAGCGCACCGTCTGCCGGTGGTGACCACCTTCGCATCCAGGGCCGGCCACTAATACAGACGCATGGGGGGTGGTTTTGATTCCGTCCGGGGCGCGAAAATTCGGTGCGTTCTCGGTCACATCACCGCAAGACCTACTGACCTTGCCCGTCGCCCAACGAACCCGACAGGACGAAGGCCGCGAGCAGCGCCGATGCTCGCGGCCTCCACTCCTCCCCCCGGAACGCCCGTCATGAGCGTCGCCGACGGGACGAATCCGGACAACCCGGGTAATTCCGGGTTGACATCGGGCCGGCGCCTCACGTGCAGGGCGGTGCGTAGGGCTCGCCGGGGAGGAACACGTGCCATTCCGCCTCGGTGATCGGGGTGCCGACGGCGGAACAGATCATCTCCTGCGCGGCGGCCGGGTCGGTGACCCACTGCCGGACGGACCGGTCGGAGCCACCGGCGGCGATCATCGATCCGGTCGGGTCGAACGCGGCGACGAACAACGGGCCGCCGGCGGCACTGAGCGTCGCATACGGCACTGGATCGGCCGGATCGCCCACGTCCCAGAGCCACACGTTCCGGTCGGTGCTGGCCGCGGCGAGGATGCGGCCGTCGGGGCTGTAGTCCACCCAGTACACGTCGTTGCCGGGTCCGGTGAGCGGAGAACCGATTTCCACCGGATTCGCCGGATCGCCGATGTCCCAGCGGCGCACCTCACGGTCGGCCCCCGCCACCGCCAGGGTCCGCCCGTCGGGCGCGATCGTCACCGCGAAGGAGTAGCTCTGACCGGC
>JBIOVW010000314.1:0-2754 GCA_044867945.1 Nakamurella sp.
TATTTCCCGCGGTTCATCCTGCCGATGTCGACCATCCTGGCGATGACGGTGACCTTCCTGATCGAGCTGTCCATCCTGCTGGTCATCATGGCCATCGCCGGCGGTCCGACCGTGTTCCTGTTCCTGCCCGGGCTCGTGCTGTTGATGCTGATCACCCTCGCGTTCTGCACCGGGATCGCGCTGATGCTCTCGATCGCCCTGGTGTATTTCCGCGACACCCAGCATCTGATGGCCATTTTCATGCAGATGTGGTTCTACGCAACGCCGATCATCTACGCCGAGTCGCTGATCAGCGGACCGGGCGGTCTGGCCGAGCGCGCTCAGCCGTTCCCGCTCACCCTTCTCTACAACCTGAATCCGGCCACCCTGATCACCGGGTCGTTCCGATCCATGCTGTACGACTTCGCCTGGCCGAGCTGGCGGGTCTGGCTGGCTTGCCTGCTCTGGGCTCTCGCCGCGCTGGGGGCCGGAGTGCTGGTGTTCCGTCGGTTCTCGGCGCGGGTCGTGGAAGAGCTGTGACGAACGTGAGTTCGATCTTCGCCCGGCCGGCCTTCCGGGCCGCGAACCGGCCACCGGCCGTGGTCGTCGAGGGCGTCTCCAAGTCGTTCCGGGTCTACCACGACCGCAACCAGTCCTTGAAGGCGACGATCCTGCGCCGCCGACGGGCGTCCTTCGAGGAGTTCTGGGCGCTGAAGGACGTCAGCCTGCAGATCCCCGAGGGAAGCACCTTCGGGCTGATGGGACACAACGGTTCCGGCAAGTCCACGCTGCTCAAATGCATCGCCCGCATCCTGCAGCCGAACTCCGGCAAGGTCACCGCCCGCGGCCGGATGGCCGCGATGCTCGAGGTTGGATCGGGTTTCCACCCGGAACTGTCGGGTCGGGACAACGTGTACCTGAACGGGTCGATCCTGGGCATGAGCAAGCAGGAGATCGACGGCAAGTTCGACACCATCGTCGATTTCGCCGGCGTCGGCGCGTTCATCGACCAGCCGGTGAAGAACTACTCGTCGGGCATGTATGTGCGACTGGGGTTTTCCGTGGCCATCCACGTCGATCCGGACATCCTGCTGGTGGACGAGATTCTCGCGGTCGGCGACATGAACTTCCAGGAGAAATGCCGGGAGAAGTTCGCCGAGTTCAAGGAACAGGGCCGAACCGTGGTCGTGGTCAGCCACGGCCTGGCCGAGATGCGCAACCTGTGCGACCTGGCCGCGTGGCTCGACCACGGCAAGCTGGTGGAGGTCGGGCCGGCCGCGGCGATCGTGGACAACTACATCGAGGCCGGGCACCAGGCCCAGCCCGTCAGTTCCGGCGGGACCAGGCACGGCAGCGGCGAGATCATCGTGGAGAAGATCGAACTGCTGGACGGGTCCGGTACCGACCTGCGCCAGTTCCGCACCGGCGACCAGGTCACCATCCGGCTGTACTACCGGGCGCTGGAGCCGGTCCGGCGGCCGGTGTTCGCCACCTCCCTGCACGCGCTGGAGGGTCCACACGTGTGGTCCCACCACACGGTGGACGCCGGGTTCGTGCCCGACCAGCTGACCGGCTACGGCTCCCTGGACGTGGCGATTCCGGCGCTGCCGCTGCAACCCGGGGCCTACGTGCTCAACACGTCGGTGGTGGACGAGCAGCTGGCCCACAGCTACGACCAGTGGGTCAAGGCGGTCAGGTTCGACGTCGTGCCGGGCACCCCCCGCGAATCCGGTGGCGTGCTGGTGATGAACAGCCGGTGGGGCAACCTGCGCACCGGCCTGCCCGCGCCGGACCTTATTGAGACCGTCGACAGCGCCATTGGGGACGCCGCCCGGTGACCCGCCACAACATCCTGGTCATCACCGACGACACCATCGGCGCGCGGATGGCCGGGCCGGCGATCCGCGCGTGGCACATCGCCGACATGCTGGCCGACGAGCACGACGTGCGGCTGGCGTCCACCCGGCGGGCCGAGGGATCCAGCAAACGGTTCCTGATCTGCGACGGGTCCGGCGGCATGCTGCTCGGGCTGGCCGAGGGGATGGACGTCATCGTCGTGCAGGGCTTCACCCTGCGTGCGCATCCGTGGCTGGCCGACTCCGACGCGCGCATCGTGGTGGATCTGTACGACCCGGTGCACCTGGAGATCCTGGAGGGCGCGCAGAGCAACTCCGCGGCGGTCCGCAACCGCGAACTCGCCGCCGGTCTGGAGGCGATACGGGTCCAGATGGAACGCGGCGACTTCTTCCTGTGCGCCTCGCCTCGTCAGCGGGACTTGTGGCTCGGCCATCTCTCGGCCATCGGCCGGGTGAACTTCGACACCTACGAACAGGACAACACCCTGCGCAAGCTGATCGATGTCGTGCCTTTCGGCATCGACCCGGTACCGCCCGTGCGAGTGGGGGAGTCGGGTGCGATCAAGGGCGTGATCGACGGGATCGACCACGGCGACATCGTGCTGCTCTGGGCGGGCGGGGTCTACAACTGGTTCGATCCGGTGACGCTGATCGACGCCGTCGGCGACGTGGTGGCGGACTTTCCGCGGCTGCGGTTGGTGTTCATGGGCATGAAGCACCCGTCGCTGGACGACCTGTCGACCACCGTGCTGCGGCAGGCGATCGATCGGGCGGAGGACCGCGGCCTGCTCGGCACCCACGTGTTCTTCCGCGAGGGCTGGGTGCCCTACGCGGAGCGGGGTCGGTACCTGGCCGACGCCGACCTCGGCGTGTCCACCCACCTGCTGCACGTGGAGACCGCCTTCTCGTTCCGCACCCG
>JBIOVW010000315.1:0-2937 GCA_044867945.1 Nakamurella sp.
GGGCGCAGAGCCTCGTCCTGACGGACTATAGGGCGCCCTCTGTCCATGGCCATGGCAAAGTCCCCGCTGATGGTCAGGTGTAGGTCCCCGCTGGTGGCCAGATAGAAGTCCCCACCCCTCGCTCGTCGTGTCGACCCGGAGCTTGGGCCCTGGGCGGTGACGGTGGCGGTGCCAACCAGTCACCGCACCGCCCAGGGGCTCCATTGAAGTCTGCGAGGGAACGGATGGACATTATTTCCGCCTACCGCGAGGTGGGCAGTTATCGTGGCGCGGCTGCGATCAGTGGCACCACGGCGAAGACGGTGAAGCGGGTGATCGCCCGCCACGAGTCGGGTGGTGTCGCGCCGGTTCGTCAGCCGCGGGCGCGCAACTACGACTCGGTCACCGCGCTGGTGGCCGAGCGGGTCGAGAAGACCAAGGGCAGGATCGCCGCGAAGCGGTTGTTGCCGGCCGCTCGGGCTGCGGGCTACGAGGGGTCGGCCCGCAACTTCCGGCGGCTGGTCTCGGCGCGGAAGGTGTTGTGGCGTCAGGGCAATCACCGTGGTCGGCGGCCGGCGGTGTGGTCACCGGGTGAGCATCTGGTCATCGACTGGGGTGTGCTGGGCGGGCTGCACGTGTTCTGCGCGGTGCTGGCATGGTGCCGGGTGCGGTTCGTGCGTTTCGCGCTCGACGAGCGCGCGGACACGACGCTGACGCTGCTGACGGAGTGCTTCGACGTCCTGGGCGGGGTGCCCGGGGTGGTGCTGGCCGACCGGATGGTCTGCCTGAAGGGCGGGGTGGTCGCGAACAAGGTGGTGCCCACCGCCGAGTACGTGCGCTTCGCCGCGCACCACGGGTTCCGGCCCGACTTCTGCGAGGCCTGCGACCCGGAGTCGAAGGGCATCGTGGAGAGCCTGGTCGGCTACGCCAAGACCGACCTGATGATCCCCGGCCCCGACGGGTCCGGCGGCGAGCCGTTCACCGACGTCGTCGCGGCGAACACCGCGGCCGCGGTGTGGTGTGTCGAGGTCAACGCCGCGATCCACAGCGAGATCTGCGCGGTGCCGGCCGAGCGGCTGGTCATCGAGCGGGAGCTGCTGGCCCCGCTGCCCTCGCTGCGGGCCGGCATCGGCCGGGTGGTGACCCGCAAGGTCGACCGGCTCTCCTGTGTCCGGTTCGGGTCAGCGCGCTACTCGGTGCCGGTCGCGCTGATCGGCGCCCAGGTCCGGCTGCGGGTGGACCACGACCGATCCCTGGCCATCCTCACCGTCCGCGCTGATGGGCGCGGTGACGGCGAGCTGGTCGCCGAGCACCTGCTGGTGGCCCCGGGTGAGGCGTCGATCCACGATGCTCACTACGGCGGTCCGCGGCCGGCGCCGCGGCGGGCGGTGCGCCCGAAAACCCAGCAGGAGAAGGCGTTTTGCGCGCTCGGACCGACCGCGGAGGCGTTCATCACCGGCGCCGCCGCGGCCGGCAACACCCGGCTGGGCCCGGAGCTGGCCGAGCTGAACACCCTGGCCGCCGCGCACGACCAGCAGGCATTCCTCGACGCCCTGGCCCGGGCGGTCGCGTTCGGCCGCTGGCGGGCCGCCGATGTGCGCTCCATCCTCGCCGCCGGCACGGGAACACCACAGCCCACCACGGCCGGGGACGCCCTCGTGCTCGAGCTGCCCCGGGTTCCGACCCGCCCGCTGTCCGACTACGCCCTCGGCGGCCCGGCCCTGGGCACCACCCCGACCGACGACACCGGCGACACCGCGATCGGGAGGTCGTCGTGAGCGCCGCCGCGCCGGCGCTGGCGCCGGACCTCGCCGACGGGTTGCGCCGGCTGAAGCTGGCCGCGATGCGCCAACTCGCCCCGGAACTGCTGCGCACCGCGAAGACCCAACGGTGGGCCCCCGAGGAGCTGCTGCGCACCCTCATCGAGGCCGAGATCACCGCCCGCGACGCTTCCAACGCCCGCACCCGGCTCAAGACCGCGGCGTTCCCGGTGGTCAAGACCCTCGACGAGTTCGACCGCGCCGTGTCCTCGATCAACCCGGCCACCCTCGACTACCTCACCAGCCTGGAATGGATCACTGCGCGGGAGAACCTTTGCCTGGTCGGACCGCCGGGCACCGGCAAGAGCCACCTGCTCGTCGCCCTCGGCGTCGCCGCCGTGCAAGCCGGGCACCGGGTCCGCTACTTCACCGCCGCCGAGCTGGTCGAGACCCTCTACCGAGGCTTGGCCGACAACAGCGTCGGACGGGTCATCGACACCCTGCTCCGCAACGACCTGATCATCTGTGACGAGGTCGGGTTCGCTCCCCTGGACGACACCGGCGCCCAACTGCTGTTCCGGTTCATCGCAGCCGCCTACGAACGCCGCGCCCTGGGCATCGCCTCGCACTGGCCCTTCGAGTCCTGGGGCCGGTTCCTGCCCGAACACACCACCGCGGTCAGCCTGCTCGACCGGCTCCTGCACCACGCCAACGTCGTTGTCACCGCCGGCGACTCCTACCGCATGCGCGAAGCCCGAACCCGACAAACCGGAGGTGCCAAGCACAGCTGATCAGCCCGAGGGGTGGGGACTTTTACTTGGCCACCAGCGGGGACCGCAACTTGGCCGTTGACACCCTCTGAAGGCATGTGATCAGCACATACGCAGGACAACCCGTGGTTGGCGGTCGGTGACGCAGACACCTCGTCTCGAGAGAGACCACAGGGCGATCACCGACAGGCGCGGGTCAAGCGGTCTGATGACACCCACGGACCGCGAGTTTGTGCTGCCCGAAGGGCCATCCGTTCCGGGCAGCGTCCCGGGACGGAACTGGAGACCTTCGTTGGCGGTCCAGGAGGCTCGCCGGCGAGGATGTCGATTCTGACGGTGGCCTTGTAGTTGGTGCGGTCGATGTTCGGGCCTCGGGCCTGGTACTTGGAGATCGCGCGTTTGACGATGCGGGGGCAGGCTCGGAGCCG